>CAIUAC010000699.1 GCA_903896985.1 uncultured Sandaracinus sp. | reverse complement strand
CGTTCCTCGCCACGAACAGCGAGCGCGTGCACTCGCGCGAGAACCTGCTCGAGCGCGTCTGGGGCCTCGACCCGGACCTGGAGACGCGCACCGTCGACACGCACGTCAAGCGCCTGCGCGCCAAGCTCGGGCACGCCGGCGGGCTGATCGAGACCCTGCGCGGCGTCGGCTATCGGCTGCGCGACGTGGCGGCGACGCCTCGCTGACGGCGCCGTGCTGACCGCGCATCGCCGAGGGCGCTGCGCGGAGGCGTCACCGTCTCGACACGAGGGCGCCGCGACCGCGTAACTCGAATCGGGGAAGGTGCGCGACCACCGTGACTCGCACCCTGGCTCGCTCCCTCGCGTCGTTCGCCCTCGTCGCGCTCTCGCTGTCTGCGCTGCTCGCGCCCGCTCACGCGCGCGCTGATGTGCGCGTCTGGGAGCAGAACGCCGACGACGTCTGGCATCACCGCTGGTTCGCCTTCACGGGCTTCGCGCAGCCGGGCTTCATCTACCGGCAGAACGACCCCGAGAATTCGATCTCCGACGACAACTTCTGGCTGCAGCGCGCGCGCTTCGGCTTCCGCACGCAGCTGCACCGCTACCTGCAGCTGCGCTTCGAGGTCGAGGGGATGCCGTCGCCGAACCTGACGGACGTGTACGTCGATATGCCGCTGCACCCGGCGTTCTCGATCCGCGTCGGGCAGTTCTTGTTGCCGTTCCTGCGCACCTATCAGATCAACGAGGCGAACCAGGCGTTCATCGACCGCACGCTCTATACGCCGCAGCAGCCTGATCGCTTGGCGCTGCGCTACCTGAGTCCGCGCGACGTCGGGCTGATGTTCACGGGGCTCGTCGGCAACACCGACCCCGACGTGGAGTCGCCCGCGCTGCAGTACTGGGCAGGCGTGTTCCTCGGGCGCGGCGCGAACCAGGTCGTCAACGACGACAACGCGTTCCTCTACTCGGCGCGCGTGAACTTTCACGTCCTCGGCCCGCCGAAGGGCGCCGACCAAGAGAGCGACCTCGCGCACAACGAGCACCCGCACGTCGCCGCGGGCGCTGGCCTCTACACGAACTGCGACGACCGCGGGAACTACAACCGCGGCATGACGTTCGACTCGGAGTTCCGCTATCGCGGGTTCTACGCGTACGCGAGCTTCGTGCGCTTCTACAACGGGGCCGTGCGCAACGACTCGCTCGGCAAGTTCCTCGCGTACGACGGTTCGTGCGGCGGCGGGATCGCCGGCGCCGTGGACAGCGTCGCCTGGGGCGCGAGCGTGCAGGCGCAGTACGTGCTGCCGCAGAGCGTGTTCCCCGTCGCCGATCAGGCGCTCGAGGTGCTCGCGCGCTTCGACGCCGTCGCGCCGCTCAACCCCGCGGACGGCTCGTTCCTCGGCGGCGGCACGAGCACGCCGGGCTACGCGGCGCCGCCCAATTACAAGGACGCCGACAACGCGCCCTCGCGCTGGCGCCTGACCTTCGGGCTCAACTGGTTCCCGACGCACGAGCAGACGATTCGCCTGTCCGTGAACTATCAGCTCAATCGCGAGCTAGAGAACGCCGTCATCGCAGGGCGGGAGTTCGTCGGTGTCAAGAACGACATCCTCTGGCTGCAAGGCACGGTTGGATTCTGAGGGTCTGTGTCGCGCGTCGAGTGGACTCCGACACACGCTCGTTGCCTGAAGTTCGCAGTCCTGCGCAGGGGCGTCTGCCACCTTCAGCGCCATGAAGTCTCTACGCTTGCTCGCTCTGTGTCTGGCGCTCGCGTCCGTTTCCGTCGCCGCCGGCTGTGAGAACACCGGCACTCCCGCGACGCCCGACGCGGGCGCGCCCGTCGACGGCTCCACGCCCGTCGCGCGCCAGGTGACCTACACGCCCGAAGGCTGCGGCTACGAGGTCGTCTCTGCGCAGGTGTCGAGCGCGGCGCTGCACTCGGCGGTGCTCGGCGCGACGCCCGCGCCCGACCACGTGCACGTCAGCTTCAGCGGCCCTGCGACGAGCACCTTCGCCGTCAACTGGCGGACGGTCGGCGCCGACACGCTCACGTCCCAGGTGCTCTACGGCGCGGACGAGGCCGCGGTGCTCGCCGCCGACGGTCCTGGCGCGGGCGTCACCGTGCAGAGCGGTCACTGGATGAAGTACGACCGCGCGGGCGGCTTCCTCGTGCACGAGGCGCACGTCTGCGGGCTCAGCGCCTCGACGCGCTACTTCTACAAGGTCGGCGGCGCGGGCGCGTGGAGCGGCGTGTTCGACGTCTCGACGAGCCCGACCATCGGCACGAGCGAGGTGTGGCGCTTCGGCGTGACGGGCGACTCGCGCAACGAGCCGACCATCTTCGCCGAGACGCAGGCGCGCCTTCAGGCGGCGGCGGTCGACATGCAGATCTTCAGCGGCGACGCCGTCGTGCTCGGCCCCAATCAAGGCGAGTGGGACGCGTTCTTCGAGGCGACCAACGGGACCGTGTCGGTGCAGGACGTGCTCGCGCGCATCCCGTTCATGGTCGCCAACGGCAACCACGACGGGCTCGCGACGAACTTCCTCGCGCAGTTCGCGCTGCCGCAGCAGGTCAGCCCGGGCGAGCGCGGCGAGGGCGAGGAGTGGTACTCGTTCGACTACGGCAACGCGCACTTCATCGTGCTCAACGACACCTCCACGGCCGACCTGATCGCGGGCGCGCAGCGCGACTGGCTGCGCGCGGACCTGACCGCCGTGGACCGCGCGGTGACGCCGTGGGTCTTCGTGATGCACCACTCGCCGATGTACACCTGCGCGACGGCGCACGGCCCCGAGACGACGCTGCGCGCCTCGTGGCAGCCGCTCTTCGACGAGTTCGGCGTGGACTTCGTGTTCAACGGGCACAACCACGAGTACGAGCGCAGCCTGCCGATCCGCGGCTTCGCGTCGGGCACGACCGAGGGGCAGGTCCAGCCCTCGGGCGCGCACGGCATCCCGCAGGCGGCCAACGGGACCGTCTACGTCGTCGCGGCGGGCGCGGGCGCGCCCCTCTACGGCGTCGACCAAGCCTCGACCGGCTACACCGTGTTCGCGGAGTCGACGCGCAACTACGTCGTCATCGAGCTCGAGGGCAAGACGATGCGCTATCACGCGTACCGCCTCGACGGCACGGACCTCGACGTCTTCGAGTACACACGCCCGTAACCTCGATGTCACGTATTGCTACGGCTCGTGGCCTCTGCGAAAGTGGGCGCCATGACGTTTCGCCGTGCTGCTCTGCTGTGCCTCGTCGGTGTCCTGCCCGTCTTCGCCGCCTGCGGCGACGACGACTCTCCCGCAACGGTCGACATGGGCGTGACGGCGGACCTCGGTCCCTCGGACGCGGCGGTGGTGGTGCGGCAGGTGACGTACACGCCCGAGGGCTGCGGCTACGAGGTGACGTCGGTGCTCGGTCGCTCGGCGTCGCTGCACGCGGACGTGATCGGCGGCGCGCCGACGCCCGACCACATCCACGTCAGCTTCAGCGGCCCGGCGACGACGACGTTCGCGGTCAACTGGCGCACCTCGGCGAACGACACCCTCGCGAGCCAGGTCCTCTACGGCACCGACCAAGCGGCGGTCACGGCGGCCGAGGGGCCGGGCGCGGGCGTCTCGGCGCAGAGCGGGTACTCGGTCGCGTACGAGCGCGACGAGTCGTTCCGCGTTCACGAGGTGCACGTCTGCGGCCTCACGGCCTCGACGCGCTACTTCTACAAGGTCGGCGGCGCCGGCGCGTGGAGCGCGGTGTTCGACGTCTCGACGAGCCCCGCCATCGGCACCAGCGAGGTCTGGCGCTTCGCGCTCACCGGCGACTCGCGCGGGCAGCCGGATGTGTTCGCCGAGACGCAGGCGCATATCCAGGCGGCGGGCGTGGACCTCGAGGTCTTCAGCGGCGACGCCGTCACGCTCGGGACCGATCAGCCCAGCTGGGACGCGTTCTTCGAGGGCACCTCGGGCAGCGTGACCGTGCAGGACGTGCTCGCGCGCACGCCGTTCATGGTGTCGAACGGCAACCACGAGAGCCTGGCGATCAACTTCCTCGCGCAGTTCGCGGTGCCGCAGCAGGTCTCGCCAGGCGAAGAGGGGCAGGGCGAGGAGTGGTACTCGTTCGACTACGGCAACGCGCACTTCGTCGTGCTCGACGACCAGGCGGACCCGGGCGTGATCGCCGACCAAGAGACCGCGTGGCTTCGCGCGGATCTGACGGCGGTGGACCGCGCGGTGACTCCGTGGGTCTTCGCGGTGCACCATATGCCGCTCTACACGGACTCCACGGCGCATGGCCCGGCGCTCGACCTGCGCGCCGCGTGGCAGCCGCTCTTCGACGAGTTCGGCGTCGACCTCGTGCTCAACGGGCACAACCACGGCTACGAGCGCAGCGCGCCCATCCGCGGCTTCGCGGCGGGGACGACCAACGGAGTGATTCAGCCCGAGGGCGCCAACGGCATCCCGCTCGCCGCGAACGGCACCGTCTACGTCGTCTCGGGTGGCTCGGGCGCGCCGCTCTACGACGTCGCACCGCTGACCCCCTACACGATCACCTCGGAGTCGACCTATCACTACGTGATCCTCGAGCTCGAGGGCAAGACGCTCCGCTATCACGCGTATCGCCTCGACGGCAGCGAGCTCGACGTCTTCGAGTACACGCGCCCCTGATCGTGCGCGCTCGGTCCTGCCTGGTTGCTCTCGCGCTCGCGCTGACCACCGTCACCGCGAGCGCGCTCGCGCAGGACGCGGGCGCTCCGACGACCGCGGACGGACGCGCGCGCCAAGCGTCGCTGGTGCGCGAGGCGGATCGCGCGGAGAGCGAGGCGCGCCCGGCGGACGCTGTGGCGCTGTGGCGCGAGGCGTTCGCGGCGGCGCCGACGTCGCGCGTCGCGGGGCGCTGTGAGACGCGCGTCGCGTACCTGACGGCGCACGCAGAGGGGGGCTATGGGCCCCTCGCCGACTTGATGCGCATGCGGCAGCTGCCGACGAGCGCGCTCTCCGCGCAGGTGCTCGATGACTACACGCGCAGGCTCGACGGCTACCCGCGCGGGCGCGCGCGCCGCGAGGGTCGGGAGCTCGTCGCGGACGCTTGGCTCGGGCGCCTCGGGGACCTGGCGCGCGCGGAGGGCGCCTATCAGCGGTGGCTCGCGGAGCCGGGCGTCGAGGACGTCGAGCGCACGCTCGCCGCGTCGGGGCTCGCGCGGGTCTATGTGCTGCGCGGCGATCCGAGCGCGGCGCTCGCGGCGATGGAGCGCGCGGGGCTCGGCGGCTCGGCGGACGCGCAGGATCTGCGCCTCGCGGTGCGGCGCCGCGTGCTGCGCTTCGTCGCGTGGGGGCTGCTCGCGCTGTTCGCGGTCGTCGGGCTCGGGCTCGGCGGCCATCGCGGGCTGCGCCCTGCGCGCTTGCGCGGCGTGTTCACGCGCGGACGCCTCGGCGCCGCGGCGTGGGCGCTCGGCGTGCCGGGGCTGATCGCGTGGCGCTTCGATCACGCGACGCTCGACACCTTCGTCGCGCTCGCGCTCTCGGGCGCCGCCGTGCTGACGCTCGCCGCGGTGTGCGGCGCGGGGCTCTCCGACGCGGGCGCGCTCCGCCGCCGCAGCGTCGCGCTGCTCGCGTTCGCG
>CAIUAC010000698.1 GCA_903896985.1 uncultured Sandaracinus sp. | reverse complement strand
GGACCGCAGGCCGACAGACCGTGCCCGTCGCCGCGAGGTCGTCGACCGGGCACGCCGCGCTGCCGCCGGAGCAACTTTCGGGGGCGTCACACAGGCCCGCGCTCGCGCGGCACACGACGCTCCGGGGGGCGACCGCGTCGCCGGGGCACTCCGCGTTCGTGCCGGAGCACGCTTCTGCGAGGTCGCAGACGCCCGCGCTGTCGCGGCAAGTGGTGCCCGCGCTCGAGAAGCCGTCTGGCGGGCACACCGCCTTGGTCCCCGTGCACGCCTCTGCGACGTCGCACGCGCCGCTCGCTGCGCGGCACTCGTGCCCCACCGCCGCGAACGAGTCAGGTGGACACGCCGCCGCGACTCCCGTGCAGACCTCCGCCAAATCGCAGTCGCCCGACGTCGCGCGACAGACGGTGCCGCCCGCGAGGAACGCGTTGGCCGGACACGCCGCGGCGGCCCCGCTGCAGGTCTCCGCGACATCGCACGGCTGCGTCGCGATGCGGCACACCGTCGTGTCCGCCTCGAACAGGTCCGCGGGGCAGACGTTGGAGGTGCCGTCACAGACCTCCGGGGTGTCGCAGATGCCCGCCGAGGCTCGGCACACCATGCCCGCGGTCTTCACGAGCCCCGCTCGGCGGCAGACGGGTGTCCCGCTCTCGCACACCAAGAACGCGAACTGACAGGCCTCGTCGGGCAGGTCGCACGGGACCAGCGGGCCGCCCGGCACGCACCCCCCCGCGTCGGGGCGGCTGAGGTCTTGCGACGGTCCGAGGTCCGACGGCGTCCCGAATTCAGGACCGAGGTCGGCGCTCCCGGGCTCCTCACAGACGCCCTCGACGCACATCGCTGGCGCGCACGCGGCCACGCCAGCGACGGCTGAGACGAGCACGCTGATGTCCCCGCTGACCGGCACCTGGATCTCGACGCAGCCCTCCGCGAGCACCGTACAGTCGGCGCTGCGCGCCTCGACCGCAAAGCCGTAGCGGCCCGGGTGCAGCCACCCCGGCGACACGCCGAGGCCCTCGCCGAGCCCTACGTCGTCCGTGAACCGCGCTGGGCCGTCACAGCCGCCGGTGCGCACCTCGGCGTGCATCGACACCGTGCCGTCGGGCGTCGCGCCGTCGGCGAAGCGCACATGCCAGTCCGCCGGGTCGGGCGACGCGCTACACCCGACGACCGCGACCGACATCCACAGGGCACCGACCCGAGCGAGGTGAATCGCGAAGCGGCGTGACCGGGCTGACATCGCGCGTGGATGTATGCGCGGTATCCGTCGCGGCCACGTCTATTTTCGTGATTGCAAGGGTCGCGTTCGCCACTGTCGCGCGAACGCTGCCCCGCCTATTCGCCGTGCCAGCTCGTCAGCAGGTGGATGTAGTTGGCGCGCTGGTAGGCGGTCGGGTCCGGGCAGCGCTCGCGGTTCATACAGCCGCGAAGCTGGTCGACCGACTCGTACTCGTGCTCGTCGAGCCACGTCGCCAGGCCAGCGTTCAGCGTCTGCAGCGTCTTCGGGCCGTGGCGGAGGAGCGCCGAGACGCACTGCACGGCGGTCGCGCCCGCCATGATCGCCTTGACGGCGTCGAGCGGAGACCAGACCCCGCCCGACACGGCGAGGGACAGCTTCGCCCACGGGGACAGGATCGCCGTCCAGCGCAGGCGGAGCGCGAGCTCCGAGGGCGTCGAGAGATGCAACGTGCGGTCGAGCCCGTAATTTTCAGGGTCGATGTCGACCTGGAAGAGTCGATTGAAGAGCACGACGCCCTCCACGTTCTCCCGCTCGAGCGCGCGCACGAAGCCCGGGAGCGTCGTGTACTGCGGCGAGAGCTTGACCGCGATCGGCAGCTTCACCGCCGCGCGCACCGCCCGCACGATCGCGAGCTCTTCGGCCTCGACGTCCGCCGCGCTGCGGTCGGGGTCGATCGGCACCGTGTAGAGGTTGAGCTCGAGCGCGTGCGCGCCCGCTTGCTCGATCAGGCGCGCGTGCTCGATCCAGCCGCCCGGCGTCGAGCCGTTCAGCGACGCGATCACCGGCACGCTGACGGTCTCGCGGAGCTTGCGGATGTGCTCGAGGTAGCTGTCCGGGCCGAGCGAGTACTCGGGCTCCGGCAGGTACGACTGCGCCTCGGCGCTCGCGCCGCCGTGCGCGTCGAGGTGCGTCTGCGTCGCGAGCTGCTCGCGCGTCAGCTGCTCCTCGAAGAGCGAGCGCAGCGCGATCACGGGCGCGCCCGCGTCCTCGAGCTGCCGAACCGTGCCGAGGTCGTCGGCGAGCGGCGAGGCGCCGGGCATGAGCGGGCTGGAGACGTCGAGGCCGAGGTACTTGGTGCTGAGCTTGGCCATCACTCGCCGCCCTTCTTCTCGTCGCTCGCGTCGTCGGCGGGCGTCTTCACAGTGGCCATCTGCTCGTAGAACGCGCGTCGTCGCGCGGTGTGCGCCTCGGACGCGTCCATCAGCATCCGGTAGCGCTCCGGGTCGCGCAGCTCGATCATGCGGAAGCGCCCCTCGTTCTTCATGTAGTCGCGCGGCTTGATCTTCGCGGCCGGCGAGTCGAGCCGGAGCGGCGGCTCACCCGCGTGGGTGCGCCGGGGATCGTAGCGGTAGAGCGGCCACACGCCGGAGTCGACCGCGAGCTTCTGCTGCTCGAGGCCGTGCAGCATGTCGTAGCCGTGCGCGATGCAGTGGCTGTACGCGATGATCAGGGACGGGCCGCGGTGCTTCTCGGCCTCCTCGAACGCGCGGACGGTCTGCACGTCCTTCGCGCCCATCGCGATGCTCGCGACGTAGACGTGGCCGTAGGACATCGCGAGCAAGCCGAGGTCCTTCTTGCCGACCGCCTTGCCCGCCGCCGCGAACTTCGCCGCCGCGCCGAGCGGCGTCGCCTTGGACTGCTGCCCGCCCGTGTTCGAGTAGACCTCCGTGTCGAGCACGAGCACGTTCACGTCCCACGTGCCCGCGAGCACGTGATCGAGGCCGCCGTAGCCGATGTCGTAGGCCCAGCCGTCGCCGCCGACGAGCCAGACGCTGCGCCGCACGAGGTGCTCGGACAGCAGCTCGAGATCGCGCGCCTCCTTGCGACCGACCGCCTTGAGCCGGTCGTGCAGGAGCGTCACGCGCTCGCGCTGCGCCGCGATGGACGCCGAGGTGTCCTGCTCGGTCTCGACGAGCGCCTTGACGAGCTCGCCGCCGAGCTCACCCGAGAGCTCGCGCACGAGGCGGTGCGCCGCCTTGGTCTGCGCGTCGATCGCGAGCCGAAGCCCGAGGCCGAACTCCGCGTTGTCCTCGAAGAGCGAGTTCGCCCACGCGGGGCCGCGCCCGTCGGAGCCGGTGCGCCAAGGCGTCGTCGGGAGGTTGCCGCCGTAGATCGACGAGCAGCCCGTCGCGTTCGCGATGACGAGCCGGTCGCCGAACATCTGCGTCAGCAGCTTGAGGTACGGCGTCTCGCCGCAGCCCGAGCACGCGCCCGAATACTCGAAGAGCGGCTCGGCGAGCTGCGTGCCCTTCACGTCGTTCTCGACCAGCGAGCGGTCGAGCTCAGGGAGCTTGAGGAAGTAGTCGTAGCGCTCGCGATCCTTCGCGCGCACGTCCTCGGCGGGCACCATATCGAGCGACTTGTGCCGCGGGTTCGTCTTGTCCTTCGCGGGGCAGACGCTCGCGCAGAGGCCGCAGCCCGTGCAGTCGTCCGGCGCGACGGCGAGCGTGTACTTCCACTTCTCGCCCGGGGCGGCCTCGCCGAGATCCGTGCCGCGGAAGTCCATCGTCACGAAGCTCTCGGGCCCCGCGCCTGCCGCTGCGGGCGTCAGCACCTTCATGCGGATCGCCGCGTGCGGGCAGACGAACGCGCACTTGTTGCACTGAATGCAGAGCTTCTCGTCCCACTTCGGCAGCTCGATCGCGAGGCCGCGCTTCTCCCACTGCGCGGTCCCGACCGGCCAGGTGCCGTCCGGCGGGAACGCGCTCACCGGCAGCGCGTCGCCGTGCCCGGCGATCATCGCCGCGGTCACGCGCTGGACGAAGTCAGGCGCCTCGGCGGACACGACCGGGCGGCGCGGAGCGCTCCAGACCGGCGTCGTCGGCACGCTGACCTCGCGCATGAAGCTGAGCGCCGCGTCGAGCACCGCGAGGTTGCGCTTGACGATCTCCGGGCCGCGCTTGCCGTACGAGTACACGACCGACTCGCGCATGCGCTCCATCGCCTCGTCGCGGGGCAGCACGCCCGAGAGCCCGAAGAAGCACGCCTGCATCACGGTGTTGACGCGGCGCTCGAGGCCCGCGTCCTTCGCGACGCGGTTGCCGTCGATCACGTAGAAGCGGAGCTTCTTCTCGAGGATGTCGCGCTGCGCTTCGACCGGCAGCGTCGCCCAGACCTCGTCGGGGCCGGCCGAGGTGTTGAGCAGGAAGGTCGCGCCTTGCTCCGCGAGACCGAGCACGTCGAGGCTGTCCATCAGGTTGGTCGCGTGACACGCGACGAACTTCGCACGGCGGATCAGGTGCGGCGCGCGGATCGGGCGGGGCCCAAAGCGCAGATGCGAGACGGTCACCGCGCCGGACTTCTTCGAGTCGTAGACGAAGTACGCCTGCGCGAAGAGGGGCGTCCCCTCGCCGATGATCTTGATCGTCTGCTTGTTGCTGCCGACCGTGCCGTCCGAGCCGAGGCCGAAGAACACCGCGCGGACGACGTCGTCCTTCTCGATGTCGAGCGTGGTGTCGTAGGGCAGCGAGCGGTGCGTGACGTCGTCGACGATGCCGAGCGTGAAGTGGTTGCGCGGCCGGTCCTGGCTCAGCTCGCCGAGCACGGCGATCACCATCGCGGGCGTGAATTCCTTCGACGAGAGGCCGTAGCGGCCGGCGACGACCTTCGGCATCCGCTCGAGGTGGCTCGTGCCGTTCGCCTGCGTCTCGGCGAGCGCCGTGACGACGTCGAGGTAGAGCGGATCGCCGGGCGCGCCCGGCTCCTTCGTGCGGTCGAGCACCGCGATCGCGCGCGTCGTCTTCGGGAGCGCGGCGACGAGCGCCTCGATGTCGAGCGGGCGGTAGAGGCGCACCTTGACGAGGCCGACGCGCTCGCCCTTCGCGACGAGGTGCTCGATGGCCTCCTGCGCCGTCTCGCCGCCCGAGCCCATCATCACCACGACGCGCTCGGCCTCCGGGTGCCCGAAGTACTCGAAGAGATCGTAGTGGCGACCCGTCAGCGCGCCGAAGCGCTGCATCACCTCGCGGACCTTCGCCGCGCACGCGTCGTAGAACGGGTTGCAGGCCTCGCGCGCCTGGAAGAACACGTCCGGGTTCTGCGCCGTGCCGCGGATCACCGGGTGATCGGGGCTCTGCCCGCGCGCGCGGTGGGCGGCGATCGCGGCGTCGCTGACCATCGCGCGCAGCGTGTCGTCCGAGAGGCGCTGGATCTTCGTGACCTCGTGCGAGGTGCGGAAGCCGTCGAAGAAGTGCAGGAACGGGATGCGCGTCTCGAGCGTCGCGGCGTGCGCGATCAGCGCGAAGTCGTGCGCCTCCTGGACCGAGCCCGAGCACAGCATCGCGAAGCCCGTCGAGCGACACGACATCACGTCGGAGTGATCGCCGAAGATCGAGAGCGCGTGCGTCGCGAGGGCGCGCGCCGCGACGTGCATCGTGAACGGCGTCAGCTCGCCCGCGATCTTGTACATGTTCGGGATCATCAAGAGCAGGCCCTGCGAGGACGTGAACGTCGTCGCGAGCGCCCCGCCGAGGAGCGCGCCGTGCACTGCACCGGCGGCGCCTGCCTCCGACTGCATCTCCGCCACTGAGGGCACGTTGCCCCAGAGGTTCGTCTTGCCCGCGGCCGACCACTCGTCCGCTAGCTCGCCCATCGTCGAGGAGGGCGTGATGGGGTAGATGGCGATGACCTCGCTCAGTCGGTGCGCGATGGACGCGACCGCTTCGTTGCCATCGATCGTGGTCCAGTCCGAGGATGCGTTGGTGTCTGACACGGGCGCGAGGATGGTCCTCTCGTCGCCGAGGTTCAACGGTTGTTGTGCGCTTTCGCGCCTGTTTCCACGTCGCGGACCGACCGTGCTTGTGTGCGCGCAACAGAAGCGCGAGCCTGCGTCCGAAGCGCGAAGAGAACGGAGCACGATGGGACACGTCTACTGTTCGGGCCCGCTGTTCTGTCCCGAGGAACTCGCCGGCATGAGCGCCATCGCAGGCGTGCTCGAGCGCGCGGGCTACGGCACGTTCTTGCCGCAGCGCGATGGGCTCGAGCGCTATCTGCTGCCGTACGTGGACTCTGCCCTCAATACGCAGCGGTTCGGGCTGCGTCGGCGGATCGACCGGGCGGTCTTCGCGCTCGACGTCTTTCAGCTCGCGCACCGCTGCGAGGCGCTGGTGTGCAACCTGAATGGGCGCGTGCCCGACGAGGGCGCGGCGGTCGAGGCCGGCATCGCGTTCGCGGTCGGGACGCCGGTCGTGCTCTACAAGAACGACCGGCGCTCGGTGTTTCACGGGGCTGACAACTCGATGCTGCTCGGGCTCTCGGCGCTCGCGCCGGTGACGTCCCTCGAGGCGCTCCCCGCCGCGCTCGCGCGGGTCTCGAGCCCCCGCGAGAAGAAGGCCGAGCGCCCGCTGCCGCCGTCCCTCGCCGCCGCCATCGACGAGGGCGCGAAGCTGTGGCGGCTCCTGTGCTTGCGAGGCGAGCGCCCTGCGGAGCCGCCCGACGACGCGCTCGCGCGCGAATTGCTCGCCGCGATCGAGGCTTCGGGGCCCGCGCAGGCTTGAGCCGCGGGCGCAGCGCGCGGAGAGCGGTGGCGGCAAGGCGACCGTGGTTGACCTCGCCGCGCGGTTCGCGCAGCCTCGCCGGGTGCTTTGAGCGTTCTGGTCGCTTGCGGTCTTCGCGCGCGACCAAGACGTATGTGCACGGAGGCGCCCCGATGAGCGACAGCAAGTACCGCCTGGTGACCCGCAGTGACTTCGATGGACTCGTCTGCGCGATGCTCCTCCGCGAGCTCGATCTCGTCGCCGACATCAAGTTCGTGCACCCGAAGGACATGCAGGACGGCAAGGTCGAGATCACCGACAACGACATCACGACCAACCTCCCGTACGTCGAAGGCGTGCACCTCGCCTTCGATCATCACCTCAGCGAGACGCTGCGCGTCGGCAAGCGTGAGAATCACATCATCGATCCGAAGGCGCCCTCGGCCGCGCGCGTCGTGTTCGACCACTACGGCGGCAAGGCGCGCTTTCCGCAGGTCAGCGACGAGATCATGGCCGCCGTGGACAAGGCGGACTCCGCGCAGTTCACCGAGGACGAGATCCTGCGGCCGACCGGCTGGGTGCTGATGAACTACCTCATGGACGCGCGCACCGGACTCGGGCGCTTCCGCGAGTTCCGCGTCGCGAACTACGAGCTGATGATGCAGCTCATCGACTACTGTCGGAATCACGGCATCGAGGAAGTGCTCGCGCTCCCCGACGTGAAGGAGCGAGTCGATCTCTACTTCGCTCACGCCGACAAGGCGCACGAGCAGCTTCGCCGCTGCTCGAAGGTCTATGGCAACCTCGTCGTGCTCGATCTGCGCGCCGAGGAGCAGATCTGGGCGACGAATCGCTTCGCGATCTACGCGCTCTACCCGAAGACGAACATCTCGATCCACGTGATGTGGGGCAAGCAGAATCAGAACGTCGTCTTCGCCGTGGGCAAGTCGATCGTCAATCGCTCGTCGCGGACGCATGTGGGCACACTGATGCTCAACTACGGTGGCGGCGGGCACGACGCGGCGGGGACCTGTCAGGTGGACATTCCGCGCGCCGAAGCCGTGCTCGAGCAGCTGATCGAGAAGATCACCACCGACCGCTGAATCAGGGGCGCGCCCCGCAGCGGCGGAGGGCGCGCTTCTAACGCAGCGCGGCAATCAGGAGGCGATTGCACGGAATCGCGCACTGAGGGTGTCATTCGTTGTACGCTCCCCCGCTCAGGAGGGAGCGAGGCATGGCGAAGCCGCAGAAGCCCGCCGTTCAAAGGGCAGCCCCGAAGCAGCGGTCGAGCAAGGCTGTACGGGGTCCGGGAAAGACCGCAGCACCCAAGCGCAGCGAGTCGCGCCTCGTGGCGACGCGGCCGATCGCCGCGAAGAAGCCGGCCGCGGCGAAGGCGAAGGTTCCGCCGAAGGCCGCCGCGAAGAAGGCCGCGGTGAAGTCGTCGGCGGGGAAGAGACCGGCGGTGAAGACCGCGCCGGGGAAGAACGCCGCCGCTGCGAAGCCCTCGGTGAAGGCGAAGGCTGTCGCCCGGAGGCCCCTCGCTCGCGGGCCGGCGGTGCCGGTGGTCAAGCCCCCGTCGGTGAAGCCGCCGTCGAGGCCGGCCGTCGAGGCGCCGCCGCCCGCTGCGCCCCTCCCGTCCTTCGAGGCGAAGAAGCCCCTCGAAGCGGCGAAGACCCCAAAACCGAAAAAGCCGCTGGCGGCGAAGAAGCCCCTCGAAGCGAAGACCCGAGCTGAGGCGACAACTCCGGAAGGGGCTACGGCGCCGCTCTCTGGCAAGACATCCGCCGAAGGGAAGAAGCCGGGCGTCGCCAAGGCCCACGCGGTCGCGAAGGTCGTCGCGCCCGTCAGGCCCGCCGCGCCCCGGTTGCCGCTCGGCGCAGCCGTCGAGGGCTACATCGGCGAGCTCGGCGACTGGCGAGGCGAGGCGGTCGACCGCATCTGCCAACTGCTCGCTGCGCACGCGCCGCGTGCGACCGGCGTCATCAAGTTCGGGCACCCCGTCTACGAGCAGCACGGGCCGCTCGCGTACGTCGTGGCGCACCCGCACATCGTGCACTTCGGCTTCTGGCGGGGCGCGCGGCTCGAGGACCCGGAGAAGCTCCTCGTCGGTGAGGGCGAGGTGATGCGTCACGCGAAGCTCTGGTCGGCTTCGGAGGTGCGTGAGGAGCGCTTCATCGCTTGGATTCGTGAGGCGGTCCGGCTCAACGACGAGCTTGGCGACCCCACGAAGCCGAGTGCGTAGGCGCTGATTCGGGGCACGCTACGGCCGCCGTGACCGCACCTGACGACGAGCGCCCGAGCGCGCCGGGGAAGAAGCCGCGTAAGCTCCGCGTACGAAGGTCCGGAGAGCAAGCGGCAGTGGACCCCGATCTCGCGACGACGCAGCGCTTCGAGAAGGGCGCGGCGCCAGCCCTCGACGCAGCGCTCTCGGAGGTCCTCGGCGCGGCGGCCTCTGGCGAAGGACGGCGCTCGTCGGTGCCGGGCGAGCGCGCCTCGCGTCCGGGGGATGGGCGGCGCTCGTCGGTCCCGGGGGAGCGTCCCTCGCGTCCCGGCTCGCAGCAGCGCCTGGGGAGTATCGTCGCCGACCGCTGGAAGCTCGTG
The DNA here is from genome assembly GCA_903896985.1 of uncultured Sandaracinus sp. GTDB lineage: Bacteria > Myxococcota_A > Polyangia > Polyangiales > JADJQN01 > CAIUAC01. The sequence goes on along the minus strand of CAIUAC010000698.1, from coordinate 15,939 downwards.
CGTTTGGTCGGGCACGGCGCGGCGGGGGCGGTGTTCGAGGGGGTCGAGCGAGAGACCGGCGCGCGCGTCGCGGTCAAGGTCCTGCACGACCGGCACGCACGCTCGAAGGATCACGTCTCGCGGCTGATGCGCGAGGCCCGCGCCGTCCGTTCGATCAGTCACCCGGGCGTCGTCACCGTGGTCGACGCGGGGCGCGACGCGCTGGGGCACGCCTACATCGCGTTCGAGCTGCTCGACGGCGAGGACCTCTTCGCGGCGATGGAGCGCGGCGTGCTCACCACCGCACAGACCGTCGAGGTCGGTCGGCAGCTACTGCAGGTGCTCGGGGCGGCGCACCAGAAGCACGTGCTGCACCGCGACGTGAAGCCCGAGAACATCTTCCTCGTGGCGACGTCGGACGGCAGCATTCGCTTGAAATTGCTGGACTTCGGCATCGCGAAGCTCACGGAGGGCAAGGGCAGCGTCGACACCCTCGACGGCGTCACGCTCGGCACTCCGTACTACATGAGCCCGGAGCAGTGTCGCGGGGAGAAGCTCTCGCCGCAGGCCGATGTGTGGTCGGTCGGCGCTGTGCTCTTTCACGTCTTCGCGGGGCGTCCGCCCTTCGAGGAGGAGCGCCTCGGGCGGCTCCTCGAGCGCATCGTCACCGAGCGCCCGCTCTCGCTCGGCGACCTTCGCCCGGATCTCCCGCCGCGCTTGGTGTCCGCGATCGACCGCGCCCTCGAGCCCTCCCTCGGCGACCGCTGGCCGACCGCGCCCACGATGGCCGCCGCGCTCGCGACGTACTTGCTGCCGCTGCCGTCGCTCGACATCGAGTGAGCGCGCGCGGCGTGTGGTCGGCGCGCGACGCTCAGGCGGGCCCGTGCGCGTCACGCTTGCGACGCGCGGCGCGGGCCCCGTAAGCTGACGCACAGGTTCTTTGTCTCTCCGGAGGTCGTCGTGCGCTTCACCTCGTCATGCTCGCTCGCGCTGGTGGTCCTCTCGCTCGTCGCTTGCACCAAGAACGGCGCCCGCCCGCCGGGGACCCGCGACGCTGGCCCGACCGAGGACCTGGCGACCGTCGGGGATATCCGCATCGAGCCAGCCGATCAGGTCGCGCTGCTCACCGCCGGCACGCCCACGGTGATCGACTACCGCGCGTATCTGCGGCAGTCGGACGGCCGCGAGCGCGAGATCACGTCGGAGGTGCTCTGGCAGTCCTCCGTGACGACGCTCGGCACCTTCACGGGCTCGCAGTTCACCTCGGCGGCCGACCTCGGCGGGCGCACGAACATCTTCGCGCGCTACGGCTCTCAGACCGGCACGACCACGCTGACGCTGCGCCTCGAGCGCGTGATCGTCGTCGCCGGCACGCCGCCCGACGCGGCGACGCGCTTCGGCGGGGCGGCCGACCCGTCGCTCGCGCCGGAGATCGTCTATCCCGACGACGGCACCGTCGTACCGCCGAATTTGCAGGTGCTCGAGGTGCACTTCCGCGCGCCCGGGGCGGACCTCTTCGAGCTCGCCTTCACGGCGACTGCCCTCGATCTCCGGGTCTATTTCACCTGCCCCGAGGTCGTCAGCGGCGGCTGCATCTACACGCCCGACGCGGCGGTCTGGGACGCCATCGCGACGGCAGCGCGCGGCACCGGCCCGACGACCTACACGCTCCGCGCGACGAACGGCGGCGGCGGGGTCGGCGCGAGCGCGCCGCGCGAGATCACGTTCACCGAAGAGAACATCACCGGCGGGCTCTACTACTGGAACGCCGGCGGCGGCTCGATCATGCGCTACGACTTCGGCATTCGCGGCGCGCGGCCGGAGACCTTCCTCAACAGCGCGAGCACGGGCAGCGGCGTCTGTGTCGGCTGTCACTCGCTCGCGCGCAACGGCACGCGTATCTCCGTCGGACTCGGCCTCATCCCGACGACGACCTTTCAGGTCTACGACATCGCGACGCGCGCGCGGGTCTTCTCGCTGACGGGCGGCGGCTTCTTCCCCGCGGAGCCGTGCTTCTCGTCGTTCTCGCCGGACGCGTCACAGCTCGCGACGAGCGCCGCGACGGGCATCGACATCCGCGACACTGCGACTGGCGCGATCCTCACTCCGATGATCGGCGGCGCAGGCGCGACGCACCCCGACTGGTCGCCGCTCGGCGACCGCATCGTCGTCACCAAGAGCGCGGAGCCCGTGCCGGGCGGCCTGATCTTCGATCCGATGGGCGTCGCGAGCGGCAGCCTCAGCGAGCTCGTGCGCGACTCTTCTGGCGTGTGGACCGAGCAGCCGCTGCTCGCGCGCACGGGCACCGAGAACAACTTCTATCCTGCGTATTCGCCCGACGCGCAGTGGGTCGTCTTCAACCGCTCTCCGTCGAACACCAACTCCGCTGGTGGCGACCCCGACGCAGGCATCGCGGGCGTCCCCGACGCGGAGATTTGGATCGTCGCGACCAACCGCTCCGGGCTCACGATGCGCCTCGCCGCCGCGGGCGGCTATGGCGATACCTGGGTGAAGTGGGACCCGACGTCCTACCTCGATCAGGGGCGCACGCTCTTCTGGCTGACCTGGTCGAGCCGCCGCGCGTACGGGCTCCGCTATGCGCAGGACGCGAAGGTGCAGCTCTGGATGACGGCGTTCGATCCGGCGGCTGCGCTCACCGGCGCGGACCCGTCGTCGCCCGCGTTCCGCCTGCCGTTCCAGGACATCGCGAGCGGCAATCACGTCGGGCAGTGGGTCACGAGCGTCGAGCGCTTGCCCTGCGTGGACAACTCGGTCTGCGGACCGGGCGAGTTCTGCAGCGGCGGCGTCTGCACGCCCGACTTCATCTGAGCAGCGGCCGGCAGCGCCTCAGGCGACGCCGAGCAGGTCGAGGATGGCGTTCACGAACGTGAGCGGGTGCGGGGGGCACCCGGGCACGAACAGCGCAGGTCCGACGCTCTCGAGGAACGCGCGGTCCACGCTCGCCGCGTCTTCGTAGAGCCCGCCGGAGATCGCGCACGCCCCGACCGCGACGACGAAGCGCGGCTCGGGCATCGCGTCCCAGGCGTGCTGTAGCGCCTCTCTCATGTGCAGCGTCAGCGGCCCCGTGAGGACGAGCGCGTCCGCGTGTCGCGGGGACGCGACCCACTCGATGCCGTAGCGCTGCACGTCGAAGTTGACGTTGACCGCCGCGTTCAGCTCGAGCTCGCAGGCGTTGCAGCCGCCCGCCGAGACCTGCCGCATCTTCAGGGAGCGCCCGAAGAGCTTGGAGAACGCCGCAGACGCCTTCACGCGCAGCGCCTCTGTCGCGCCCTCGCGCACGATCAAGTCCTCGAGCCGACTGGCGCCCATCTTCGGCTCCGCCGTGAAGCGCAGCTTGTCCTCTGGGCAAACCTCGACGCACGCCTGACAGAACACGCAGCGCCCGAGATCGAGCGCGACGGGACTCAGGCTGAGCGCGCTCGTCGGACACGCGTCCTTGCACGCGCTGCAGCCAGCCTCACAAGGCTTCGCCTCGATCTCCGGCAGCCCGCGATAGCCGACGGGCAGCGCCTTGCGGAGATCGGGGATGTACTGCCGCCCTTGAGACAGCCGCACTCGGACTGACTTGAAGACGGTCATAGGTCGTTCCCGCAGTAGGAGAGATCGAAGCTCTTGTTGCAGATGGGGAAGTCGGAGATCTCGTTTCCGCGCACGGCGAGCGCGAGCCCGAGCCAGCAGCGCAGCGACGGATCTTGCACCTTGTAGTGCGCGAGCTTGCCCTCGGCGTCCGTCTCGAGGCAGTGCACCACCTCGCCGCGCCAGCCCTCCACCAGCGTCAGCGCGAGCTGTCTTGGCGCGAGCGCGCCGAGCGTCCTGCGCGGCTGCTCCCAACCCCCATGCAGCGCGAGAATCCCTTGCAGCCACCCGAGCGACGCGTCCAACTCCGCGATGCGGATTCGCGCGCGCGCCCAGCAATCCCCCTCCTCGAACAGGTGCGGAGCGATCGGCAGCGCCGCATAGGCGCCATGCGGGTGCGCCTGCCGCGCGTCGATGGACACGCCCGATGCGCGCGCCGCCATTCCGACGAGCCCGATCTCGAGCGCCTGCGCCCTCGTCAGCAGGCCCGCGCCCCGCAGTCGGTGCTGCACCGTCTCGGACTCGAGGAAGCAATCGTGGATGATCGGCAGATCCGCGCGGAGCAGCGCGAGGTTCGCGAGCACGTCGCGCAGCAGGTCGGCTGTGAGCTGCATTCCGACGCCGCCCGGGCGCAGCGCCCCCCGCCCGAAGCGACTGCCGCAGAGGCGCATCGTCGTGTTGATCGCCGTCGTCCGCAGCCGTCCGTAGGTCGTCGCGCCCTGCAAGAAGCCGACGTCGGCGGCGAGCCCCGAGAGCCCCGCGAGGTGCATCGCGACGCGCTCGAGCTCGAGCACGACGGCGCGCGCGACCTCCGACTCGAGCCCTAGCTCGCACTCGGCGAGGCTCTCGACGGCGGCGCAGTAGGCCCAGGCGTGCGCGATGCTCGTGTCGCCCGCGATGGTTTCGACCAGCGGCGTCAGCTGCGTCGCGCTGCCCTTCAAGAGCAGCGCCTCGACGCCCCGGTGCTGGTAGCCGAGGTGAATCTCGAGGTGATGCACCTGCTCGCCGTGGCACATGAAGCGAAACGCGCCCGGCTCGATCACGCCCGCATGAATCGGCCCGACGGCGACCTCGTGCACCTCTTTGCCAGTGATCTTGTAGAAGGGATACGAGTCCATCGCGGACCGCGCTTTGCCCTCGTAGCGGATCGGCTTCAGCCACGGATGAGCCGCGATTCGCACCCCGGTCTGCTCGTGCAACTCCCGCTCGAAGCAGTGCAGCGCGGGCCACTCGGAGGTGAGCTCGTGATAGCCGAACTGAGCCGAGGTGTTGGTCCGGGTGACGGCGAGCGTGCCATTCGGCTCACGGAACACCGAGGTGATCAGCACCTGCTCGTCGTGCCGCTTGCCGAAGAGCGTGACGAGGCGCGCGCCGCCGCGATGCCGGCGCAGGACGTCGTCGCGCCACGCCTTCGTCTCGAGGAGCGGAATGGCCTCGACCGCGACTCGATGGGTGACGACGGACGCGCTCATGGCCCCTCCACGGACGTCGCGACGCGCTGCAGCAGGTCGTTGACGACGGGCGGGATGTAGATGCCGAGCACGATCAGCGCCGCGAGAAAGACCATCTTCGGAAACGCGGAGAGGAACGTTTGGCGCGGCCAGGTGCTCTTCTGCTTGGGTTCGCCCCAGATCATCGGGAACACCGTACGTCCCGTCGCGACGAAGGTCATCGTGATGAGCACGCAGAACGCGGCGAACACGAACATCTGATTGGAGCTCACGAGCGCAGACAAGATCAGGAGCTCGCCGAAGAAGCTGCCGAAGGGCGGAAAGCCGAGCAGCGCGAAGGTGCCGACCATGAGGAAGATGCCGCTGTAGGGCAGGTCCTTGAGCAAGCCGGAGATCTGCCTCGTGTCCTTCGTCTGATAGTGGACCTCGATCTTGCCCGCCGTCAGGAAGAGGATCGCCTTGATGAAGGCGTTGCTGATGACGTAGAGGACGAGTCCATACGAGGCGCTCTTGCCGATGGCGAGCCCTATCGCGATGACGCCCGCGTGGTTGATGGACGCATACGCCACGAGTCGTTTCATGTTCCGCGTCGCGATGATGCTGAACGTCGACACCACCATCGAGACGAGCCCCATCGACACGAGCTCGACCGTGATCAGCGCGGGATGCGCAGGCCGAAACGCGTGCACCACCCGCAGGAGCAGCACCAAGGCAGCGTTGAATTGCACCGCGCCGAGGAGGGCAGTCACCGCCGGGGGCGCCTCGTCGTAGACCTCGGGGAGCCACGAGTACATCGGCGCGAGTCCGAGCTTGCCGCCGAGTCCGGGGATGACGAGCGCGACGCCGAGCTTGCCCCAAGGGTTCGCGGTGCTCGCGGCGACGGCGTCGAGTCGACCGAGGAAGAACGTCGGCTCCTGCCCGCCCGCCTCGAAGCCCCGCGTCAGGCAGACGAAGCCGAGAAACACGAGCGCGAGGGCGACGGACGAGAAGAGCAGATATCGCCACGAGGCGAGGCGCGAGGCCGCGACTCTGCGCCGGACGATCAGGGGCGCCGCGGCGAGCGTGGTCACCTCGAGCGCGATCCACAGGACCAAGAGATGATCGGCGATCAAGACGGCGTTCGTCGCCGCGAGAAAGACCAACGACAGCGCGACGAAGCGGCCCATCTCGTAGCGCAGCCCGGGCGCGGTCGTGACGCGATTCCACACGTAGGCGGACACGCCGAGGAAGATGGGATTGACGACCGCGAGAAAGAGTCGAGAGGTCGCGTCGACGCGTAGATAGCCGCCGAGGAGCGTGGCGCTCGCGGGCCATACGGCCTCGACGTAGGCGAGCACCGACGTGGCGAAGGTGACGGCGACGAGGAGCGCTGCTGCCCGCGCGCGCCCGCGGCGGAGCCCCAACACGAGCATCGCCGCGAGCGGCACGGCGACGAGGGCGAGGGACCTCATAGCGTCGGTCCCTCCGACTCGGCAGGCGAGGTGCTGCTCTTCTCGTCGGTCGGCGTCAGCGTCGCGAGGTACCAGCGGAAGAACGCGACCGTCGCGAGGAACACGCAGATGAGCGCGACGTGCACGCCGAGGGACAGCTCGTGTCGAGCGTCCCCGAGCTCCAGCAGGGCGACGGCGTTCTCGAGGCGCAGCGCGCCGATCATCTGGCTGAACGGCCCCGACTGACTCGCCAGCACGAGGAAGCCGAGGAGCACTCCGGCGGTCGCCACCGCGACGAGCGTGCGCTCGTCTCCCGCCTCGCGGACGAGCTGCTCGGAGAACGTGAACGCGACGAGCACCAGCCCGAGGGCCAGAGTCCAGGACAGCAGATTGGGCGGGATCACGTCGTTGCGGGAGGGCGCATTGCGCCCGCGGAGCACGGCATAGAGCGCGAGCGGCGCGACGCCCCCCCGAAGCACGGCGAGCTCCCCGAGCGTCAGCCAATCTTCTGCCGTGCTCGGGTGTGGGTGCAGCCGATACGCGATCAGCGTCATCAGCAATCCCTGGCACGCGAGCCCGAGCAGGCTCGAGCGCCAAGTGGCGAGAAAGAGCGGGAGGATCAGCACGCCGAGGAGCGTGATCAGCAGCGGACTCAAGGGAGGCCTCCCGCGCGCCAAGCGGTCGCGAGCAGCGCCACCGCCCCCGACACGAGGGCGACGGCGATGTACTTGGGCACGGTGCGCAGCTTCAGGCGGGCGATCAGCGACTCCACCGTCCCGAGGACGACCGCGAGGAGCGCGCAGAGCGCGAGGTTGGCGCTCGCCGAGAGGACGCTCGTCGTGCCCGCCCAGGGATTGAGCAGGGTCGCGAGGAGCGCGGCGCCGACGTACAGCTTGACGGCGGCGCCGTATTGAATCGCCGCGAGGTCGGGCCCGCTGTGATCGAGGATCATCACCTCGTGGATCATGGTCAGTTCGAGGTGCGTCGTCGGGTCGTCGACTGGCATACGCGCGGTCTCGACCTGCAGGACGATGAAGAGCGCGATCACGCCGCAAGCCCAGATGACGAGCGAACCGTCGCCGGCGCGCCAGTGCGGGGCTAGCGCCTCACTCAGGGTGTGAGTCCCTGCGCTGAGGCAGAGCGCTCCGATGACCAGGAATAGGGCCGGCTCGAGGAGCGTGGAGAAGGTCGCCTCGCGCGCCGCGCCCATCCCCTCGAAGGCGCTGCCGGTGTCGAGCGCGGCGAGCATGATGGCCACCCGACCGAGCGCCCACACGTACGCGAAGACGACGAAGTCGAAGGGAAACGAGGCGAGCGCGGCGGCGCCGAGGAGAGGCGTGACGACCGCCGAGCCGAGGGCGGTGAGCAGAAAGACCCACGGCGCGATCCGGAACAACGGGGTCGTCGTAGTGCTGTATACGGACGTCTTGCGCAGGAGTCGAAGCGCGTCGTGCAGCGGCTGGAGCAGCGGTGGGCCTTTGCGTCCGGACCAGAGCGACTTGACGCGGTTGATCAGTCCCGTGAGCAGAAAGGGCATCACGAGGAGCGCGAGCACGTTCAGCAGGCGCGCGACTACCACGGTCGTCCGCCTCCGAGGAGCAGCGCCCCGATCAAGAAGAGCCCGATGAGGACGGCGGCAAAGGCGAAGCGCGGTTGTTCAGGGATGCGCTCCGAGGTGTGAGAGACGAAGTCTTCCCCTTGGCCGAGCACCTCGAACATCCGCTGTTCCACGGGGTCGGCGTGGTGGGTCGAGACGTGTCCGGACTGCTGCGGAAATAGCTCCGTCGGAAGCTGTTCGCGGCGCGCGGAGGGGAGGAACGACTCGAACACGCGCACGAACTGCTCGGTGAAGCCGCTCGCGGTGTATTGCATTCGCGGTGAGGGAGCCGTGTAGCCGCAGCCCCACGTCGCGGTGCGTCGGGCGCGCCGTCCTTGCAGCCAGCGGATGAGGCCCGCGACGACGAGCAGCAGGGCGAGCGCGCGACTCGCCCACACGATGCCCTCGAGCGGCGCGAGCGCGGCGTCGAGGCTGCCGCCGACAGGGAAGAGCGCGATGGTCGAGCGGATCAGCGCGAGTCCGACCTGCGGCGCGAGGCCGACGAGGATGGCTCCTGCGGCGTGCAGCGCCATGGGCGTGAGCATCGTCGCGGGCGGCTCTTCGGCCGGGTGCACGCCCGCGTCGCGCGGGTTGCCGAGGAAGGCGATGCCGAAGGCGCGCGTCATCGAGAGGGCGCTGACCGCCCCGACGAAGGCGAGCACGGCGGCGACGGCGACGAGGGCCATGTTGGCCGACGCTGAGGGCGCGCTGCCGGAGAACAGCCCCGCGTAGATGACGAGCTCGCTGATGAAGCCGTTGAGGGGCGGCAGCGCCGAGATCGCGACGCCGCCCACGAGGAAGAGCGCGGCAGTCTGCGGCATGCGCTTGGCGAGCCCGCCGAGGCGCTCGAGGTCGATGGTGTGAGTCGCGCGATAGACGGCGCCGGCTGCGTAGAAGAGCAGGCACTTGAAGAGCGCGTGATTGAAGAGGTGCAGCAATCCGCCGACGAAGCCGCAGAGCGCGAGCGTCGGATTGCCCCAGCACCAGCCGAGATAGCCGACGCCGAAGCCCATCGCCGCGATGCCGACGTTCTCCGTCGAGGAGTAGCCGAGCAGGCGCTTGAGATCGCGCTGCGTCGAGGTGTAGATCACCCCGAAGAACGCCGAGAGCGCGCCGAACGCGAGCACGCTCCAGCCCATCCACTCCTCGGGGCGCCCCATCAGGAGCGTGAAGCGGAGAAACGCGAAGAGCCCCGCCTTGTGGATCACGCCGGACATCAGCGCCGAGACGTGCGCGGGCGCCGCAGAGTGCGCGCGCGGGAGCCAAGTGTGGAAGGGGAAGAAGGCGGACTTCAGCGCGAACGAGGTGCCGAGCAGGATGAAGATGGTCGGGCGCGCAGGGGTAGCGTGCGCGAGGAACACGCCGAACGCGCCGAAGTCCATCGAGCCCGTCTTGCTGTGGAGGAGCATGAACGCGGCGACCAAGACGAACAGTCCGACGTGCGTGGAGACGAGGTAATTGAAGCCCGCGAAGCGAATCTTCTGCTTCTGATAGTCCCAGATGACGAGGAGCCAGGCGGCGACGGCGGCGGTCTCCCAGCCGAGGAGGAAGACCAGCGCGTTTTGCGCAGAGTAGATCAGGACGAAGGACACCGAGACGAGGTTGAGCAGCCCGAAGTGCGGCCCTCCGTGTCGGCCTTTCGCGAAGTACGGTTCGAGGTAGCCGACCGCGTAGATGGTCCCGAGCAGCGTCATCGGGAGCGACCACGCGAGGAAGAACGCGCCGAGACCGTCGATGCGGAACGCGATCTCGTCGATCGGCGGGGGCCACGGCCAACTCATCACGAGCGTCGGGCCGCCGCGCAGCACGCCCGCGATCCCCGCGAGCACGAGCACCGAGGCAATCCCCTGCGTCACGACGGCCACCGCTGCGGCGGCGCGGTTCGAGCGCAGCCCGAGCGCCAAGGCGGCGCCGAGCAGCAGAACGGGCAGGCTGAGAAGGACCGACGTCAGCACGGAGTTGTCTCTGTGCGTCGCGTGGCTGCGGGCGCTCGCAGAGAGCGTCCGGTGGGCCGCGTTGGCGCGCACGTCCGGACTACCACGGCGCTGCGGAGCGGGCGAGTTTGAGGCGCCGAATTCCGCGAAAACACGGACGTCGCGCGGGCTCAGCGCACCTCGACGTGGGTCGCGGTCATCGAGCGGAGGCTGAGCGCGAGCTCGCTGCCTTCGCGCGCCCAGCAGGCGCCGTCACAGCCGGCGGCGACGGTCGCGAGGTCTGCCGCGGGGGCGATGGCGATGCCGTCGGCGGTGACCGACGCGACCGTGGTCAGGGGCGTCGAGGCGCGGTCGAGCAGGACGCGCAGGCGCAGGTCGTGCACCGTCGCCGTCGCGCTCACCGCGTAGTCGACGTCGACGCCCGCGGCGGTCCGCTCGACGGTGAGGGTGACGCCCTCCTCGGTGGTGATGGTGTGTCGCTCGGCGGGGAAGGAGAGCGCGCGCAGGAACGGGCGATCCATGCGATCGACGATGGCTGGGTCGTCGACGGGGACGAGCGTGTCGACGTCCGCGGGGAGCAGCGGCACGAGCGCGCCTTGCCGCACGAGGACGGGAGGCTGCCCGATGGGCGCGTCGACGGTCACGACGCTCGGCCCCGTGAAGCGCTCACCCGTGAACCAATGAAACCAAACGCCGGGCGGCACATGCACCTCGCGCGTGGTCGCCCCCGGGACGGTGACGGGCGCGACGAAGAGGTCATCGCCGAGGACATAGGCATACGGATCGACGCGCGAGCCGAGGTCGCGCGGATATGCGAGCGCGGGGTGCGCGACGGGCGGCTGCCCGGTCGCCGAGGCGCGCAGCGCGTACATCCGAAAATACGGCACGAGGTCCATGTGGGCGCGAGAGAGGCGCTGGTAGATGGCGCCGGCGTCGGCGTCGTAGAGCCAGGGATTGTGGTGATCGCCCGCGCCGCCAAGCTGCAAGAAGGGCGTGAACGCGGTGTGCTCGGCCCAGCGCAGGAGCACCTCGCGCGTCGGCATTCCGCCGCGATAGCCGCCGGTGTCGGAAGCGAAGCTCGGAAAGCCGCTCGCCGCGAGCGAGACGAGCGAGGTGACCGCCGCGGGGAGCCCGCCGACCTCGCCGTCGAGTCCTTCGCGCAGGTCGTTGTCGAGGTCGCCGGGCCAGATGATGTCCGCGACGGCTTGGCCGCCCCACGCGGAGGCGCGCACGAGCAGAAAGCCGCCGTCGGGCGAGGCCTCGTCGAGCGCGCGCCGATAGGGCTCGTGATAGAGGACGTTGTAGAGGTTGTGAGTCTGTCGCTCGCTCGTGCCGTCGGAGAAGCGCAGGTTGATGCGCGAGCCGAGCATCTGCACGAGGACGTCCTCGCCGTAGTCGAGCTTGAACGCGCGCGCGCCGTGCCCGATCAGGGTCTTGATGCGGCCCTTCCAGAACTCGATGGTCGCCTCGTTGGTGAAGTCCAACATCCCACCGGGCTCGCCCGGAGCGCTCGGCGCGATGAACGGACCGCCGCCCGGGCGCTCGATGAAATACCCCGCATCGCGCGCCGCGATGAAGAGTCGCTCCGCCTCGTTGGTGGGAGTCGCGCCGGAGTCGACGGCGTCGAGATAGGGAGTGCTCCAAAAGAGCACCATGTAGCCGCGCGCCCGCAATTCTGCGAGAAACGCGTCGGGATTGGGGAAGCGCGTCTCGTCGATGACGAGATCGTTGTAGGAAGTCTGCCAGGGATTATCGATCCAGAAGGTCGTACACGGCACATCCTCGGTGCGGATTCGCAGAGAGTCCTCGCGCGCCACGTCCTCGCTGTTCCACTCGTTGCGCCAGTGCATCGGCGCAGAGGCCCAATACGGTGGCAGGCGCGGGAGCGCCGTGTCGCGGGAGTATTTGGCGACGACCTCGCCGGGGTCGGGATCGACGTAGAAGTCGAGCTCGAGGTCGCTGCCCTCGAACGTCGCGCGCAGCTCGTCGGGTTTGGTCGCCGCGACGTCGAAGGCGCCCGCCTCGCGCGTGCGGGCGAAGACGCCGTAGCCCTCGGTGGACACCACGAACGGCACCGGGACGTGGTGCTCGTTGAGCCCGCTGCTCGTGCCGCCGAGCGCGAATTGCATCGGGACGATCGAGCCGCGCGCGTCGGCGTGCCCGTGGCGCTCGCCGAGCCCGTGATAGGCGCCGTCGTCGCTCGCGAAGCGCGCGCGCACGAGGGCGACGTCGGTGACGGACGGGTCGCGCACGACGTGGAGCTTGAAGACGCCGGGCGCCGTCGCGGTCACGGTCAGCGTCGCGCGCCGACCTTCGTCGTCCGAGACGATGGCGCTCGTCGCGTCGAGCGCGGTGACGCCCAAGCTGAGCGCGTGAAAACGCACGCCGGGTGGGTTGGGCGCGAGCGGGTCGTGATAGCGCGCGTCGCCGCCGGGCGTGACGCCCCACTCGAGCGCTCCTGCGAGCGCGCTCGTCAGCACCGCGGTCCCGTCGGGGCGCTCGATGCGCAGGCGCAGCGGGTCGGTGTCGAGGACGAGCGCGCCCGAGTCGTTCGCCGCCCGGAGCGTGAGCGGTGTGGGCGTGCGTCCTGCGTCGGGGGCGACGGCGTCGTCGTCGCCGCAGCCGAGGAGAGCGCACGAGAGGAGCATCGCGAGGGCTATGCGCATGGCGGGATGATAGCCGCTGTGCGCGGAGCCCTGCGTGGTTCTCAGCGTGGGTGTCTCATCACTCGTGTCAGCGCGTGATGGTGACGCGCTCGACGGTGCCAGCGCCGTGCACTTCCGGGTCGTACATGGCCTCGGCGCTCAGCGCCGGTCGGAGGAACTCGCCGCTGCGGGTCGCGCGCGCCAGGTATTCGGCGGTGTGCGTGCCGGCCGAGAGGCGGTCGGCAAAGTAGGCGACGCGCTCGTCGTGCAGCTCGCGCCAGGTCCACATCCAGTCGTCGCCCGCGGTCTGCACGCGGCGCTGCTCGGTCTCGAGGTTGGTGTCGATCGGCTCGAGGCCCGCGGGCAGGCGATCGGTGAGCGCGACCTGCTCGCGGTCGGCGGTCGAGGTGACGCTGAGCCGCACGCGCAGGAGCTGACCGAGGTGCGGGCTCGTCACGACGGCGCCGGTGTCGGCGTCGAGGAGCGTGCGAGAGACGCTGAGCCCGCTCGACTCGGCGGCCTGATGCGCGAGATCCGTCGCGTAGCGCAGGCGCGCGGACCAGCGCACGCCGGCCTCGTGTGGCGCGACGAGCTCGAGGTGGCGCGGGCGCCCGTCGGCCGAGAAGAGCGCGGCGTAGGGCACGCTGACGCGCTCGACCAGCGTGTGCGCGCCGATGCGCGTGCGGGCGACCTCGCGGCCGTCGAGGCGCACGATCACGGTCGTGCCCTCGGCGCTCTTGTGCGCGCTGTCCGCGTAGGTCGAGAGCGCGTAGAGCGCCCACAGATTGTTGTAGGTCGTGCCCCACGAGCCATCGGGGCGGCGCTCGGCGAGGATGCCCGCGACGAGGTCGCTCGCTTGGTCGGTCTTGCCCGCGGCGACGAGCGCCTGCACCGCGCTCGAGGTCGCGCGCAGATCGCGGCCGAAGCTCATGAAGTCCGTGTTGGCCGAGGGGTCGTGCACGAGCACCCCGCCGCCGCTGCGAGCCGCGCGCGCGCGATCGAGCTCGCCGAGGAGCGCGTCCGCGTTCGCCTCGCGCCGCTCGAGGGCGCTCGCGAGGAGGCCGAGGCCGAAGCGGCTGAGCGCTGCGCGCTGACCGTTGAGCTGCGCGCCGAGCCCGCCGTCGCTCTGCCGCGCGTAGGCGAGCACGTACGCCGCGAAGGGCGCCGTCTCGGCCGTCGAGAACTGCCCGTGCATGTCGTCGCCCTGCGTCGCGTGCTGCGCGAGGTACGCGATGGCAGCGGTGACGCGCGGCTGCGGGACCTCGTAGCCATGATCACGCGCCGTGAGCAGCCCCCAGAGCGCGTACGCGGTGAGGAAGCCCTCGCTGTCGCTCGTCGGCCAGAGCCCGAAGCCGCCGTCGTCGTTCTGATGCGCGAGCACGTGCACGATGGACGCGTCCATCAGCCGGCGGTGCTCCGCGCCGTCGAAGCGCGTGCTGCCGAGCCCGCGCATCAGGTCCTCGAGCAGCACCATCGGGATCAGGCGCGAGGTCGTCTGCTCGACGCAGCCGTTCGGGTATTCGATCAGCGAGCCCAGCCCCGACTCGATCGACGCGAGCACCGTTGGCGAGTAGGTGACGACGAGCTCCGCGAGCCCCGGCGCGACGCCCGCGGGCAGCGAGATCTCGGCGCTCGTGGTGCCGTCGACGACGCCGTCGCCGAGCTGCTTCGACTGCCAAGTCGTCGGCGCGTACGCGGGCAGCGTCAGCTCGAAGCCGTCCTGCTCCGTGCCCTTCGTGACGCGCGCTCGCACCACCACGTCGCCGACGCTCGTCGCTCGCAGCGACACGCGCACGGGAAGCTGTGCGCCCGCCGGCACGCTCACGCGCTGCACGGCGTCGCCCGCGACCTCTGCGCCCGTGACCTCGAAGCGCACCTCGACGAGCCCATCGCTGCCCGTGTCGTTGTGCACGACGACGCCCGCCTCGACGAGATCGCCCTGCGTGAAGAAGCGCGGCAGCGACGGCGTGACCTGCAGCGGCTTCGACGCGCGGATGCTCGTCTCGCCCTTGCCGAAGCGCTCGCCCTCGTCCGCCGCGGCGGCCATCACGCGCCAGCGCGTGAGGTTGTCGGGCAGCGGGAAGCGCACGCGCGCCTCGCCGTTCGCGTTCGTCACGACGGGCACCGAGAAGAACGCCGTCGAGAGAAAGCGCGAGCGGAGCGCGGCGCTCTCGGAGTCGCCGGGTCCGCCGTCGCCGACGCTGCTGTCGTTCCAGGTGCCCGGGAGATGCGAGCTCCACTGCGTGAAGTTCGACGACGTCTCGACGGCGTGCGGATGCGCGGCGTAGGCGGGCGCGAACGGGTCGGGCGTCGCGTAGCCGGTCAGCGCGAGCACGCCCTCGTCGGCGGCCCAGACGGTGACCTCCGCGCGCACCGGGTGACCCTCCGCGTCGCGCACGCGCACGCCGACGTCCGCGGTGTCGCCGGGGCGGAGCCCGTCGCGTCGCGGCGTCAGCTCCACCGAGAGGCGTCGCGCGTCGGCGCTCACCTCGAGCGTCGCGTAGCCGACCTTCAGCGGTGCGCCCGACACGGGAGCCGCGCCGCCCGCGCCGCGCGGCACGAGCGCGACGCCGACGTAGACGTTGGGCACATGGCCTTCGCGCACGGGCACGTCGAGCGGCGTGCTCGCGCCGCGCAGCGCGACGACGTGCGCGTCGAGGATGCCCTCGCGCTCCGTCGTGACGAGCGCGGTCGCTTGCTCGTAGGGCGAGGCGACGACGAGGTGCGCGACGTCGCCGGGCGCATAGCTCGGGCGATCGGGGCGCACGTCCACGAGCGAGTCGTTGCGCGCGGGACCATAGAAATCCTGGCCGCCGTACGCCCACACGCTCGCCGAGGCGACGCCCGTCGCGCCCGCCGCGCGCACGTCCACGCGGTACTCGCCGCCGCCCGGCACGGCGAAGTGCACGCGCAGAGGCGCTGCGCCGCTGGTCAGCTCCTTCGTCTCGACGACGCGGTCTTCGTAGCGCCCGCCGTAGCTCGGGCCGTCCTCGCCCTCTTCTGCGGCGCTCACCCAGGTCTGCCGCACGAGCGAGGCGACGAGCGCTTGGCCCGCCTTCGCCGCGCCCGTCGTGTCCACGGTCGCGAGGCGCACGTCCCAGCCGTCGTTCGCGTTGACGACCCACTGCGCGTTGTCCACGCCGACGAGCACGCTCGCGGCGGAGAGCCCCTGCACCGTGCTCGCGCTGAGCGTGTCGTCTGCGGCGTCCGTCACCTGCGCCTCGACGACGAGGTCGACGGCCTGCGCGCGCGACGTGAGCGTCGCCGCGAGGGACTCGGCGGGCACGTGGATCGTGCCGGTGCCTG
>CAIUAC010000697.1 GCA_903896985.1 uncultured Sandaracinus sp. | reverse complement strand
GCGCAGGCGCGGCGACGAAAGCCTGCGGCGCAGGCGCGGCGACGAAAGCCTGCGGCGCCTCCTCGCCAGCCAGTCGCTGCCCGCAGCCAACGCAGAAGCGCATCTGCCTGCTGTTCAGCGTGCTGCACCGCGGACACGCCACGCCCTCGGCGGCACGCGGCGGCTCAGGCGGCGATGCCGGGAGCTCCCACCCCGCGGCGCCGGCAGCGACCTGCACGACTTGCGGCTGCGCCATACCCCGCGGCGGGGTCAGCGCTCGAGCTGCCTCGATCCGCTTCCCACATCCCTGGCAGAAGACGCTGCCTTGGGGGTTGTCTCGCCCGCAACCAGCGCACCGCATTGGATTCGCAGTGGAACCCACCGACGTAGGTTCCGTCAAGGGACTGGATCGTCCATGAAGAGAATCCCGACCTGGACCAGCAGCGCGAGGCTCGTCCCGGGGTCCCTCCCGCGGGGCACGCTGTCGGTCGTCGAGATGAACGCGCCCGTGGTGAAACCGCGAAAGACGAGCCCTCCCGTCAGCGCGAGCCGCTCCGAGAGCTCGAGCTCCCCGCCCAACCCGAGCTGGAGCGCGCCGCCCGCAGTCGCGAGCCCGAACGTGTCGCCGAACACCAGCGCCCCGATCGCGATCTCCAGATACGGCTTGAGCCTGCGGTCGAGCGGCACGACCCACTTCACGCCGACGCGGACCGTCTGCAGCGTGCTCACCTCGTAGATGCCCCCCGCGTCGAGGAGGGCGAGATCGTAGCCGAGCAAGAGCGCGCCGCCGAACGACCAGCGCCGCTCGATCGTCCCACCGATGCCGAAGCCGCCGTTGAGCAGACAGTTGTGGCCGCCGGGGCAGAGGGCGTCCGCGAGCGGCAGCACGACCTGCACGTGCAGCTCACCGCCGAAGAGCGACGCGCGCTGCTCGGGGGGCGGCGGCGGCTCGAGGCGGAAGGTCGGACCGGCCTGAGCGGCCTCGACGTCGTCCGCCGGATCGACCTCGGGCGCGTCGGCATGCGCCTTCGCCGCGTAGCTCGCCGCGGCGAGCGCGAACACGGCGAAGGCCACAACCACAAGGGTGAAACGTTGCACAGCGACCTCCGCGCGCGGGCCTCCCGCGGACCCTCGATGACCCGCCTCGAAACGCACTGTTTGCCGTTGTTGACAGGGCACCCTTCACACCTATAGTACGCGGCCTGAACCCCTCTGGAGGCCTGGACTGCGATGGAGATCTACCTCGACAAGCGCGCCGTGAAGCAGATTCGCACGTCAGCTGCCGACGCGATCGAAGAGGGTGACACCGACACGCTCCGCGAGGATATCCTCGAAGCGTTCACGGACGAGCAGATCGAAGAGATCGAGCGTCATGTGGACAGCGGAGACTTCTACGACTTCCTCTCCGAGATTCTCGATGAGTGGGGCGGAGATGATGTCGATGAACTCTTCGAGTTGCTCGAAGCCCACCTCTCCGAAGCCGGCGTGGACGTGAAGTACACGAGCCCCGACGACGAGGTCGAGGACGACGAAGAAGAAGAGGAAGAAGAGGAAGAGGAAGAGACGGCAGACGCTGAGGACGATCTCGGCGTGGTCGAAGAGGAAGAGGAAGAAGAAGAAGTCGTCTGACTTCCTTCGCCTCGGCTTCGCTCGCTCCTCTCCACGAGTAGTTCGTTCATCGGCAGCCCACGGCCAGCGCCTCCATGGCGCGGCGCCGTGCGCTGCCGACCTCGTTTTCCTGCGTGACG
>CAIUAC010000696.1 GCA_903896985.1 uncultured Sandaracinus sp. | reverse complement strand
CTCGCAGGTCACCGACGCGGAGATCGCTTCGAAGGAGGTGCTCTTCGTCTTCGACACCTCGGGCTCGATGGCGGGCGAGAAGCTCGAGCGCGCGCGCGCGGCGCTCGACTACATGCTCCAGCGGCTGCGCCCGACCGACAAATTTCAGGTCGTGCGCTTCTCGACGGACGTCGAGGTGCTCTTCGATGGGGGCGCCAGCGCAGCGGCGACGCCCGAGAATTTGGCGCGGGCGCGGCGGTTCGCGCGCGGCTTCGCGGCGGCGGGCGGCACGGCGATCCAGCCCGCGCTCGTCGAGGCGCTCCGCGCGCCCGCGGTGAGCGGGCTGCCGCGCATGGTCGTGTTCCTGACCGACGGGATGCCGACCGTCGGCGAGACGGAGCCCTCGCGCATCGTCGACGAGGTCGCGCGCCGCTCGGGCGATGCGCGGCTGTTCGTCTTCGGCGTCGGCGACGACGTGAACACGACGTTCCTCGACGCGCTCGCGACGGCCAACCGCGGCGTCGGCGACTACTTCCGCGACGGCGCCGAGATGGAGCGCCGCCTCTCGTCGTTCTACGACCGCGTCGCGTATCCGCTGCTGACCGACCTCGCGCTCGCGCTGCCCGGGATCAGCTCCTTCGACACCTACCCGCGCGACCTCGGGCACCTCTATCGCGGCGCGCAATTGCTCGTCGTCGGGCGCTATCGCAACGCGGGCGCGAGCCACGTCACGCTGACCGGCAAGCTCAGCACCGAGCCTGCGCCGCACGCCTTCGCGTTCGACGTGAACTTCCCCGCGACCGAGGCGCAGAACGACTTCCTCCCGCGCCTCTGGGCGACGCGGAAGATCGGCTATCTGCTCGACGAGATTCGCCTGCACGGCGAGCGCTCGGAGCTCCGCGACGAGGTCGTCGCGCTCTCGCGCCGCTTCGGGATCGTGACGCCGTACACGAGCTATCTCGTCGCGCCGGACTCCGCGATGCAGGGCCTCAACGTGCCCGTGATCACGCGCCCCTCGACGCCCGGGATGCCGATGCTGAACGAGGAGCGCAACCGTGGCCAAGCCATGCCCTCGTCGTCGCCCGCGACGGCGTCCGAGTCGGCCTCGCGTGACTTCGAGTCGTTCGACTCTGCGAGCGTCGCGCCGCCGTCGCGCATGGGCGGCGGCTCAGCGGGCGCAGGCATGGCCCCACAGGCGCCGCAAGCGGCCCCCTCGGGCGGCATGGGCGACGGCGGTCGGCGGCTCTCTGCGCGCCTGCGCACGATGCGCGAGGCCGAGCGCACCGACACCGACGACGCGCTCACCTCGCGCTTCGTCGCCGGGCGCACGTTCACGCGCAGCGGCGGCGGCTGGACTGACTCGCGCTACCAAGCGGGGATGCGCACGCTCCGCCTCCGCGCGATGAGCGCCGCGTACTTCGCGCTCCTGCGCGCCCGCCCCGACCTCGCGAGCGCGCTCGCGCTCGGCGAGCAGGTCACCGTCACGCTCGACGCTCAGCGCGCCGTCGTCATCGACCCGACCGCGCCCGCCGACCTCGGCGCCGACCAAGTCACCGCGTTCCTGCGCTGACCGCGCGCGGGCTCTCTCCTCACGTTTCCCCTCACGCCGGAGCCTCCGATGCCCTCGATCCGCCCAAGCCTCGCTCGCCTCTCGACGCTCGCGCTCGCCGCGCTGTCTCTCGCTTGGGCCGTCGCGCCCCGCTCGGCGTCCGCGGTCGAGCTGTACTGGGACCCGGCCGTGCAGACCTTCGTCGAGCGGCCGGTCGTGCTCACGCAGCCGGTGACGACCTACTACGTCACGCCCGTGCAGACGGGCACGACGACGACCACCGTCGACATCACGCTCAACGCGCACCCCACCGACGTCGACGCGGGCCCCGCGGGTGACTCGCGGGAGCGCGACGCCTACGACACGCACGGGCTCGTCATCGCGGGCGCGGGCATGGGCGGGCTGTTCTTCTTCGGCGATGGCGTGACCGGCGTCGCCGCCGCGTATCGCCTGCACGTCGGGCTCGCCGTCGGCGCCGCAGAGTTCGCGCTGCGCTTCGACCTCGCGCCCGACGCGATGGAGGTCGCGCGCACCGACGGCGGCCTCGGCACGACGCCCGCCGCGCTCTACACCGCGGGCGCGACGTTCAACTACCGCTTCCTCACGCGCGCCGTCGTGCACCCCGTCGTCGGCGCCGGGCTCGAGACCGTCACGATCGACCCGCACCAAGCCGAGGGCGGCACCGCGTTCGCG
>CAIUAC010000695.1 GCA_903896985.1 uncultured Sandaracinus sp. | reverse complement strand
GCGTGGCCGCGAGCGCGCTCGCCGTGGTGCTCGCTGGCATCCCCTTCGCGCCGACGCTCGACTGGTACTCGGGCCCCTTCGAGTCGCAGACCGTCGAGCAACTCTCGTTCGCGCGCGCGCTCGCGATCGGCGCGCTCGAGGTGTTCTTCATCGCGAGCGAGCACCCGCGCTACGGCACCGCGCTCTACCGGGTGGGCCAGTTCTTCGGCATCCAAGGGATGATCCCCGAGGACAACTACACCGCGCACGCCGCCACGCTCGTCGTCGCCGGAGCCGCGTGGCTCGCGGTGGAGGACGAGCCGCACCGTCGTTCGCTCTCTCCTCGATCCGGAGGCCGAGTCCGCGACGTTGCTGACGCTCACCCGGGCGGCGCGCGCCGTCGGACACGAGCTGCGAGTCTCCCTCGAGCCGGTGGTCGCGCGGCATGAGGCACGCGTGCGGAGCCCACGCACGCGGACGGCAGCGGCTCGTTGATCGGGTTCGAGGGCTCCTGCGGCCTGCGGCGCCGCCCCTCCCCGTAATCGTGTCGACGTCGCGCAGGGCGAAGGCGCCGGCACCAAGCGCTGTCGCATACGCGAGCGTGGCGCCGTCGTTCCCTAGTCCGCTCGCGGGATCTCGCTGTCCCCGTGATCGTGGTCAACGTCGCGCAGAGCAGAGACGTGCACTCTGTCCCGACACCAGCAGAGGGAGGCGTCGATGCGTGTCGTGCTAGTTGGAGCGGACTTCGAGGAGAACCTCGGGATCGGGATGATCGCCGCGGTCGCGGAGCAGGCGGGGCACAAGGTCGAGATCGTGCCCTTCGATCTCCCGGAGGACGCGCCGCACGTCGCGCGGCGCATCGTCGGCGCGGGGCCCGACGTCGTCGGGCTCGGCATCCAATTTCAGCACCGCGCGGCGGAATTCCTCACGCTCGCGCGCGATCTGCGCAGGCGCGGCTACCGCGGGCACATCACCTGCGGCGGGCAGTTCCCGACGCTCGCCTGGCGCGAGGTGCTCGAGGAGCCGAACGGACTCGACAGCGTCGTGCTGCACGAGGGCGAGCGCGGCTTCGTCGGGCTGCTCTCGGCGCTCGAGGCGGACACTCCGCTCGCAGAGATTCCCGGGCTCGCGGTGCTCACCGACGACGGCGCCGCGCTCCGCACGCCCGCGCTGCCGCTGCTCGAGCAGCTCGACGAGCTGCCCTTCCCGGTGCGCTATCGCGCGCACGCCAAGCACTGCGGCATCCCGTTCATCCCCGTCATGGGCAGCCGCGGCTGCTGGGGCTCGTGCACGTACTGCTCGATCACGAGCTTCTATCGCGACGCGCGCGCGCACGGCGGCGGCAAGACGCTCCGGCAGCGCACGCCGGAGAACATCGCCGAGGAGATGGCGGTGCTCTGGCACGACGCCGGCGGGCCCAGCATCTTCTGCTTTCACGACGACAACTTCTTGATGCCGCGCCCCGCGGACTCCGCTGCGCGCGTGCGCGCGATCCGCGCGTCGCTCGACGAGCTCGGCGTCGGCAAGGCGGGCTTCATCGGCAAGTGCCGCCCGGACAGCGTCACCCCCGAGCTGATGAAAGAGCTGCGCGAGCTCGGCGTGTTCCGCCTCTACGTCGGCGTCGAGAACGCGTCGCAGCACGGCTCGGATCACCTCAACCGCCGCACGCAGACGCTGCGCGTGCGCGACGCGCTCCGCGCGTGCCGCGAGGCGGGGATCTTCGTCTGTTACAACATCCTGCTCTTCGAGCCGGAGGCGACGCTCGACGACGTGCGCGAGAACATCGCGTTCATGCGCGAGCACGCGCGGCATCCGGTCAATTTCTGCCGCGCAGAGCCCTACTACGGCACGCCGCTGCAGCTCTCGCTCGTCGGGCGCGAGAACGCGGGCGGCAGCTACCTCGGCTACAACTACCGCATCGCGGACGACCGCACGGAGCTGCTCTTTCGCGTGTGCGCGGCGGCGTTTCGGCAGCGCAACTTCGACCCCGCGGGCGTCGCGAACCGCAACATGGGCGTGGGCTACTCGATCAAGGTGCTCGAGCAGTTCTACGAGGATCCGCACGGCAAGCGCGCCGCGCTCGAGCGTCGCGCGAGCGAGGTCACGCGCACCATCTCCAACGAGACGGCGGGCTTCCTCGAGCAGGCGCTCGAGCTCGTCGAGCGCATCGGCACGCGCAACTCCGATCGCATCGAGCGCGAGACGGCGCTGCTCGGGCTGCGCATCGCCGCGGCGGACCGCGAGCGGCACCTCGACCTCGACGCGATCTACGCCGACATGGAGGCGTTCGGCGCGCGCACGCAGCTGCCGCGCGTGCTGCAAGCGGCGACGCGCAAGCTGAAGCACGCCGCGCAGAGCGTCG
>CAIUAC010000694.1 GCA_903896985.1 uncultured Sandaracinus sp. | reverse complement strand
CACCCTCCACCTCGACGCGCCTGAGCCGCACCGGCGCGTCGCCCCCGCGGAGCTCCGCCTCGCGCTCTGGTGCGCTCGGCTCCTCGCGCGACAGCTCTCCTACGCGCAGCGCCTCGTGGACGACGGGCGTCGACGCGGCGCCGAGGACATCAGCGACGCCCTCGCTCGCGCGCCCCTGTCACCGCGCGAGAAGCAGGTCGTCGCCTTGCTCGTCGCCGGCTCCTCGACGCGCGACATCGCCGCGCGCGCTGGGCTCACCGTCGCGACGGTGCACACCTACCTGAAGCGAATCTACCCAAAGCTCGGCGTGCACTCGCGCGTCGAGCTCGTCGCGCGCATGGCCGGCACGGAGCGCGCGCGTCGCCCGCCCGGCGCCGAGGCGATGTCGAGCTGAGCCGCGCGAGGGGCCTGCCGCGCGCGCCTTCGCGGCGTGCGCGCGGCCCAAGCCTGCTAGCTTGCCGCCGATGGCGGACCCGAAGAAGCCCCGATCGAAGGCGAAGGCGCGCACGCCACTCGACGCCGAGGTGCGTGCGACGCCGATGAGCCCGAAAGAGACGACGCTCACCCACCTCGACGCGGAGGGGCGCGCGCGCATGGTCGACGTCGCTGAGAAGCCCGTCACCGTTCGCGTGGCGACGGCGCACGCGACCCTGCGCATGGAGCCGAGCACGCTGCGCGCGATCCTCGACGGCAAGACGCCGAAGGGCGATGTGCTCGCGGTCGCCCGCGTCGCAGGCATTCAGGCGGCCAAGCGCACGCCGGACCTCATCCCGCTCTGCCACGCGATCGCGCTGACCGGCGTCGAGGTCGAGTTCGCCCCGGACGCCGACGGGGTGCGCCTTCACGTGCGCACCCGCGTTCGCGCGTGCGACCGCACGGGGGTCGAGATGGAGGCGCTCGTCGCGGCGAGCCTCGCCGCGCTCACCGTCTACGACATGGTGAAGGCGGTCGACCGCGGCATGACGGTCGAGCATCTCGGCGTCCAAGAGAAGAGTGGCGGCCGCAGTGGCCACTGGCGCCGCGATTGAGCGAGACGGTGCGTTTCTGTAATCAGAAGTGCACGCCTGGAGAGGTTTCTCGCCAATCCGTGCACAGCTTGGCCCGCTTCTTGGTCGGCAAGCCCGACCAAGGTTGAGCCCTGCGGCGCCCGCGGAGCCGCTCAAGTCGCTGAAATCATGGCGCTCGGGTCCCGGACCCCGCGCAGAGTCGCCCTTCGTCGTCGGACTTGACTTCGCTGGCACGATGACTGCATAAGCGGCCGCCAGTTCTCCCACCGACGCGACCGACCCCATGAACACCGCCCACGATACGCTCCTCTTCGATGCTCTCCGCGCCCGCGCGGTAGAGGTAGTCCTTCGTGCGCAGGGTCGCGGTGAGGCGCTCTCGTTCGTGTTCGTCGATCGCGCAGGCGAGGTCGTCTCGGTGATGGGCGACGACCACTCGGCGGCACGTCGGACGGCGACGCGTCGGGCCCGCGCCGCGGCGAGCCTCGGGATGTCGACGGCGGACGTCTCGGCCCGCGTGCGTGGCGCTTCGATGCTCCGCGGCGGTGCGGCGGCGGACGTCGGCCCGGGCGGCGTGCCCGTCTACGCCGAAGGCCGATTGGTCGGCGCGCTAGGCGTCGCCGGCGGTGATTGCGCCCTCGACTCGAGGCTGGCCGAAGAGGCCCGCTCGGCCTCCGTGCGCTTGCCCGCGTCGCCGCTTCCGCGCGCTGCCTGAGCGCGCCTCGCTCGCCGCTCGCCGAGGTAGCGCGCCTCGCTCGCCGCTCGCCGAAGTAGCGCCGCTGAGAGCGCCATGGCGTCTGCCGTAGCCAACGGCTAGTCGGCTGGCCCCTACGCGCTCTTGGGCTTCTTGCGCCGCAGCACGATGGCGAGCAGGGCTTGGACTTCGCTCGGCAGCAGCTCGCGCAGCGCGAGGAGCGCGACGCCGTAGGCCGCAAAGCCAGCGGCGAGCGCGACGACCGCCATCACGCGCGACGCGTGCGGGACGCCCCACGCCACGCCCGCGCCGACCGCCGCCGCGGCGAGCCCGCGCGCGACCGACGCTGGGGGGATGAACGCGCCGAACAGCTTCATCGACACCGCGCCCACCGCCGTCAGCGCGAGGAGCGCGGCGATCGAGGTGCCCGTCGCCGCGGCGACGAGCGCCGCTTCGCCCGGCCCGCTCAGCGCGATCAGCCCGCGCACTGCGACGACGAGCACGCCGAGCGAGAGGCACGCGATCGTCGCCGAGATGAACGGCCTGCCCGCGCCGCTGACCGCCGTCGACGCGATGACGAAGAGCGCGAAAGGCACCAGCCCGAGCACGAGCACCCGGAGCGCTTGCGCCGCGGGCAGGTACTCCGCCGTGTACGCGATGCGGATCACGCCCTCTGCCGCGCCCGCCATCGGCGCCGCGAAGGCGAGCAGCACGAGCAGCGAGAAGCGCATCGCCCGCCGAATGGTCTCGCGCGCCGCGTCGCGGTCGCCGCCGCTCGTCGCCTTGGCGACCAGCGGAAACACGACGAACGTCACCGACAAGATCAGCTGATACGGCACGAACGCGAAGGTCTGCGCGGCGCGATAGAAGCCGCCGAGGCGATCCCCGACGCGCGAGGCCTCCTCCGCGGCCGTGCCCGCCGCGAGGCTCGCCGCGATCGCGGTCCGCGAGAGGATCGACACATCGAGCTGGAGCATCCCGTTGAGGCACGCCTGGTAGAGCCAGAGCGGCGCCATGAACGCGAGCCAGGTCTTCCACGGCGAGTGCTGCCCCGCGGCGATCGCGCGCAGGCTGAGCGGTCCCTCGCCGGTCTTCGCGACGACGAGCGCGACCAGCA
Source organism: uncultured Sandaracinus sp. (assembly GCA_903896985.1). Lineage (GTDB taxonomy): Bacteria > Myxococcota_A > Polyangia > Polyangiales > JADJQN01 > CAIUAC01. The sequence goes on along the minus strand of CAIUAC010000694.1, from coordinate 4,363 downwards.
GAATCACCACCGCCGCCATCGCGAAGCCGCTGAACGCGCCGAGCGCGCCGAAGCCGAGGAACGCGCCCCCGAGGATCAGCACGCTCCGCAGCGTCGAGAACGTCATGTCGAGCTTCGCCTGCGTCGCGAAGCGGTGCCGCCCGTTGAGCGAGCCGACGATCGCGGCGTAGAGCGCGTACGCGAGCACGACGGCCGACGCCGTGCGGTAGAGCGGCGCCTGCGCGGGGTTGAGCTTGACCGTCGTCGCGATGAACGGCGCCAGGAAGAACAGCGCCAGCCCGATCACGCCGCCCCACGCCGCCTGCAGCAGCAGCCCCTGTCGGAGCGCGAGGCCGCTCCGCGACTCGTCCTCGCTGACCTTCTTGCTGACGGTCTGCACCGTCGCGGCGATCAGCACGTTGTTGAGGATCGAGACGTCGGTCATCGCCGTGGCGTAGAAGCCGAAGTTCTCCGGCGAACCCAGCAGCCGCGGCAGCAGCAACTGCACGGCGTAGCCGGTGACGATGAACCAGACCTTCGCGCCCGCGATCGAGAGCAGCCCGCGCCCTGCGTTCCGGGTGGCGGTCGCGGCGTCGTCGGTGCGCGGGGGCGTGGGCGGCGCGGTGCTCGACACAGGCGCGCGGTTCTGCGCTCGGCCCCCCATGCGGTCAAGTTGACAAGCGGGGCTCGCGGCCGTGTGATCCACCCCGCGTGGCCGCGCACATCTCCGATTCCTCGCGACGGGACCTCACCGACCGATTGTTGTTCGCCGCGGGCGTGCTCGCGCTCGTGCTCGTGTTCGGGGCGACGGGCTACCACCAGCTCGGCGGCGGGCGCTGGGCGTGGAGCGACTGCTTCTACATGACGGTGATCACGCTCTCGACCGTCGGCTACGGCGAGACGCTCCCGGGCTTCTCGGCGGTGCCCTTCGCGCGCCCCTGGACCGTCGGGCTCATCCTGCTCGGCAGCGGCACGCTCGTTTACTTCGTCTCCACGTTCACGGCGCTGATCGTCGAGGGCGACCTCGGAGGCGCACTCCGGAGAAACCGTATGCGCAAGCGCGTCGAGGGAATGAAGGACCACGTGATCGTCTGCGGCGTCGGCACGACGGGCGTTCACGTCGTCGCCGAGCTGATCGCGACCGAGACGCCGTTCGTGGTGATCGACGCCGACGAGCAGCGCCTGCTCAAGCTGCAGCAAGAGCACGGCGAGAAGCTGGTCCACTGGGTGCTCGGCGACGCGACCGAGGACGAGGTCCTGCGCGAGGCGGGCGTCGAGACCTGCCGTGGCGTCGTCTCGGCGCTGCACGACGACAAGGACAACCTCTTCGTCACGGTCACCGCGCGCGCGCTCAACCCGCGCACGCGCATCGTCGCGAAGGCGATCGAGCCGACCGCGGTCGAGAAGATGAGGCGCGCCGGCGCCGACAGCGTCGTGTCGACGAACTACATCGGCGGGATGCGGCTCGTCAGCGAGATGATCCGCCCGCAGGTGACGCAGTTCCTCGACCAGATGCTGCGCGACCGCGCGCAGAACCTCCGCATCGAGGAGGTCATCGTGCCCGACGACTCTCCGCTCGTCGGCCTGCAGCTGCGCGAGTCCGCGATCCGCAAGGCCTCCGACGTGCTCGTGATCGCGCTGCGGGAGGCGGAGGGCGAGATCGTCCACAACCCGCCGCCCTCGACGCTGATCACGAAGGGCATGGTCCTGATCGTCCTCGCCCGCACGAAGGACGTCCTGCGCCTGCGCGAGGCCATCAGCGACGGCACCCTCGGCCGCGCCTAAAAGTCTTGACGCCCCGAGCACACTGGTTAGGTTCCACCCGGCTCGAATGAACCCGACCGGTTCATCGTCATCGGGGGCCTCGGCGGCCCCTCGTTCATCAGCACGCATCCGTACGACACAACTCCGCACGAAACACCGCGGGAGGATTCAGAGATGGGCAGAATCATCGGCATCGACCTCGGCACGACCAACTCGGTAGTCGCGATCATGGAGGGCAAGGAGCCCAAGGTGATCGTCAACGAGGAGGGCGATCGCATCACGCCGTCGGTCGTCGGCTTCGACGAGGCGGGCGAGGTGCTCGTCGGGCAGATCGCCAAGCGTCAGGCGATCACGAACCCCGAGAACACGATCTACTCGGCCAAGCGCTTCGTCGGCCGTCGCTTCGAGGAGGTGGCCGAGGAGTCCAAGCGCGTGCCGTACAAGGTCGTGCGGCGCGCGAACGGCGACGTCGGCATCGGCGTCCGCGGCAAGGATATGACGCCGCCGGAGATCAGCTCGCACGTCCTGCGCAAGCTGAAGAAGGCCGCGGAGAACTACCTCGGTGAGCCGGTGACGGAGGCCGTCATCACGGTCCCCGCGTACTTCAACGACGCGCAGCGCCAGGCGACGAAGGACGCGGGCAAGATCGCCGGCCTCGACGTCAAGCGCATCGTCAACGAGCCGACCGCGGCCGCGCTCGCGTACGGCCTCGACAAGAAGAAGGACGAGGTCATCGCGGTCTACGACTTCGGCGGCGGCACGTTCGACGTGTCCATCCTCGAGGTCAGCGACAACGTCGTGCAGGTCATCAGCACGAACGGCGACACGCACCTCGGCGGTGACGACATCGACCACCGCGTGATGGATTACCTGACCAGCGAGTTCAAGCGCGACACGGGCATCGACGTCGCGAAGGACAAGATGGTCCTGCAGCGCCTCAAGGACGCCGCGGAGAAGGCCAAGATCGAGCTCTCGAGCAAGCTCGAGACGACGGTCAATCTGCCGTTCCTCACGGCGGACGCGAGCGGCCCGAAGCACATGAACATTCGCCTGACGCGGGCGAAGCTCGAGTCGATGATCGACGACCTCGTGCAGCGCACGCTCGAGCCCTCCAAGAAGGCGCTCGCGGACGCGGGCAAGACGGCGAGCGAGATCCAGGAGGTCGTGCTCGTCGGCGGCTCGACGCGCATCCCGCTCGTCTACGAGACCGTGAAGAAGTTCTTCGGGCGCGAGCCGCACAAGGGCGTCAACCCGGATGAGGTCGTCGCGATCGGCGCGGCCGTGCAGGCGGGCGTGCTCAGCGGCGACGTGAAGGACCTCGTGCTCCTCGACGTCACGCCGCTGTCCCTCGGCGTCGAGACGCAGGGCGGCGTGATGACCACGCTGATCCCGCGCAACACGACGATCCCGACGCGCCGCGACGAGGTCTTCTCGACGGCGGACGACAGCCAGACGAAGGTCGAGATCAGCGTGCTGCAGGGCGAGCGCGCGGAGGCTCGCTTCAACAAGCGCCTCGGCAACTTCCACCTCGAGGGGCTGATGCCCGCGCCGCGCGGCGTGCCGAAGATCAAGGTGACGTTCGACATCGACGCGAACGGCATCCTCTCGGTCACCGCGAAGGATGAGGCGACGGGCAAGGATCAGAAGATCACGATCAGCGCCTCGAGCGGCCTCTCGAAGGAGGAGGTCGAGCGCATGGTGCAGGACGCCGCCTCGCACGAGGAGGAGGACAAGAAGCGCCGCGACGAGATCGAGGCGCGCAACAAGGCGGATCAGCTCTGCTACGCGACCGAGAAGGCCCTCGTCGACGCGAAGGACAAGCTGCCGGCCGACAAGGTCGCGGGCATCGAGGCGCAGGTCAAGACGTTGCGCGACGCGATCGAGAAGCAGGACGACGCCGCGATCCGCGAGGGCACGGCGACGCTCGAGAAGGCGATGCACGAGCTTGCGGCGGCGGCCTACGCCGCGGCGGGCGCGGCGCCGGGCGGCGTCCCGGGCGCGGAGCCGGGCGACAAGAAGAAGGGCGCGGGCGACGTGATCGACGCCGAGTTCGAGGACGACCAGCCGAGCTGAGCTGAGTCGCTACGGGTCGAGAAGAGACGCCTCGTGGGCTTCGCGCTCTCGGGGCGTTTCTGTTGGCGGGGGGCGTGGGCGCGCTCGGGGCCGGCCGTTGCTTGAGGCGCTGGGCGCCGGCCGCGTCGCTCGAAGTGGAGGCGAGAGGCTTTGACTTCGAGCGGGGCGGCGGGCACCGTCGTCGCGTGACGCAGACACGCAGCGAAGGGCCGGTTGGAGCGCCGTTTCAGGCGAAGTGCCCGGGCTGTGGCGCGGTGCTCCCGGCGGCCGCGCCGACCGGCGAGTCGGTGTGCTCCTACTGCGGCAACGTCTCGCGCTTCCCTCGGGCCAAGCTGGACGACGCCGCCCGCGTCCAGCTACTCGGCCTCGCGCACGGGCAGCTCGTGGAGTCGGCGCGCCAACAGCTGGTCACCTTCGCGCAAGAGCAGCGGGTGGAGGCGACGCGCGAGGTCGAGGCGCACTCGGCGGACCTGGCACACCGGAAGCTGGCGGCCGCCGCGCGGCAGCAGGAGCTCGAGGTCTTGGAGCGCCGCGGCAGGCTCTTCGT
>CAIUAC010000693.1 GCA_903896985.1 uncultured Sandaracinus sp. | reverse complement strand
GCTCGTGCTCGCGACGGCGCGCGGAGGGGCGCTCGCGGCGACGCTCGGTGCCGACGCGCAGAGCGTCGGGCTGACGTTGGCGCCGGGCTTCTCAGCGCCGCGCCTCGTCGTGCTCGATGCGCGCGGGGCTTTGCACGACGTGGCGATCGAGCGCGGGGCGGCGCGGGCTGAGCTGCCGAGCGACGCACCGCGACCGCTGCTCGTACAGCTTGTTGCGACGGGGGCGGCGGGGCCGCGTCCGGTCGCGGAGCGCAGCGTCGGAGGCAGGGGGCCCGTGCTCGGGGCGAGCGCGCCCTCCGCGGCGCCTCTCGCAGAGCGGCTGCGCTCGGCGCGACTCGATGCGCACGTGCCGGCGGTCCGCGCGCACCGACTGCTCGCGCTCGCGGCGGCGGAGCAAGCGCGGGCGGTGTGTGCGAGCGGGCGCGTGTCGCACGTCCTCGCGCCGGGCGCGTCGCCGGAGGAGCGCTTCGCGGCGCTCGGGATCCGCGCGCGCTTCGTCGGAGAGGCCCTCGGTCGCGCGACCGATGTGGACGCCGCGTGGGCGGCGCTCCTCGGCAGCCCGTCGCATCGCGCCGCGCTCCTCGACGCGCGCTTCACCGACGCAGGCGCGGGCCTCGCCACCGACGCGCAGGGCCGGACCTGCGTCGCCGTGGCGCTCGCCGCGTGGCCGCGCTTGGTCCCGCCGCCGCGCGTCCGCTCAGCCTCGCGCTGAGCGACGCCGGGGCGCGCTCAAGCGGCTTTTTCTTCGCGACCGCCGCCCGAGGCGACGACCAGCAACTGCGCGACGGCGATGGCCGTCACGGTCGCGAGCATCGGGGTCGCCACGGCGCCCATCGCGACCCCGAGGCGCCACTCGCCTGCCCAGGCTGGGCCGCTCGCTGGGAAGACCGTGGCGGCGTAGGCGATGACCTCGTAGACCGCGAGCCAGGCGAGCAGCGTCGTCGCCCAAGCCGCGCAGCCGCCGGTGCTGTTGTGGGTCATGAAGCTGAGGAGGGCGAGCGCGAGCAGCGGGGCGAGCGTCGCGGCGGCGACCGTCGGGAGCCACGACTGCCACGCAGCCTCCACCTCGCCGAGGTCGCCGAAGACGTGCGAGCTCAGCAGCCAAGCTGCGCCGACGACGACCCACCCGGCGACGAGACCGCGCGCGAGCAGAGACGCGCGATACCTCGCGCGGAAGTAGAGCGCTCCCGCGAGGCCGCTGACCGCGAGCGCGAGCAGGGCGCCATGGGGCGGTCCGCCGACGGGAGCCGCGAGCACCGAGCTCGCGATCACCCCGGGCAAGGCGAGCGCGAGCAGGCCAGACGCCCGGCGTCGATAGTCGAGCCGCGCGACCCCGAGCGCCGCGATCAGCGCCATCGCCGCCGCGAGCGCCAAGGCTGCGGGGGTCAGCCCGGCGACCGCGGGCACGAGCGCGGCGCCGGCCGCACCGAGCGTCAAGGCGACCACGCGGATGCGACCTCGCCCGGGCACGTTCGGCGCGAGATCCGCGCGCAGCGACTCGGACGCGAGCACGGGCGGGCGGCGGTGCTCGCCGCTGGTGCTGGCGGTCTGCAGGCTCTGTCGCGTGGACAGGACCCCGCTGCTACCCGCGTCCTGAGCCGGACTCGATGGCGACGGGCTGGACGCCGACGGCGACGGGGCGGACGGCGCGCGAACAGCCTCATCCGCCGTCCCGACGGGCACAACGGGCGCTGTCGCATCAGCGGCCGCGGCGCGCGCGTTCTCGGTGTGGGGCTCCGGGCGGGCCTCCTCGGCTTCCGGGCGCAGCGCGAGGATCTTCGCGCCCTCGCCGCGCCCCTTCGCCCACGCACCGCTCGCTCTGCTCTGCGAGCCCGTGCGCTCCTCGCCGAACGGCTGCGGCCTCGGCGCCCGCTCGGCGCCCGCTGCCGTCGTCCCGCCGACCGTCACCGTGACCCTGTCGGCTCCACTCCCCGCGTCCGGGCCGCTCTCCGCGCGCGCCTCCGGCCGCAAGGCGCTGCGCGACAGCGCGCTCTGCCCGCCGCCCGGCGCGCTCACCAGGGCGACGAGCGGCGCCCCGGCGTCACGTCCCTTCGACTCGAGCGCGCGCAACGGAGCCCGCCGCGCCGCGTCGACCGCGGGCGGTTGTGTCCCACACTCGGGGCAGCTCGGTTCGTCCTCGGGGAGCGTCCGACCACAGCGCTGACAGCTCTGCATGTGTGTCTAATCGCCCCCCCGCGGACAGCCTCGGGCGGGAACGCCGCAAGCATAGCCGAACGGCCGCGCTGTGGTCGTCCGCGCGAATAATTGGTGCGCGCTTGTGTGCGCTTGTACGAGCTTGCGCGCGCTCTCGCCGCGCAGCTAACATCGGCGCCCACCATGACTACCTGCCGCGAGCTTCGTGGAGACGCGGATGAGCGTCTCTTCGCCGGTGACTATCACGGCGCGCTTCACCGCTACGCCGCGCTCGTCACGCTGCAACCTCAGGATCTCGACGCGCGTCTCCGGGTCGCCGACACGCTCCTCTCGCTCGAGCAGGTGCAGCGCGCCGCGGTCGTCTACACGGCGCTCGCGCGGCACGCCGCGAACGGAGGCTACCCGCTGCGAGCGCTCGTCGCGCTCAAGGTGCTGATGCGCCTCGAGCCGCAGCTCGCCGCGCTCCTCGCGCCCGTCGCGCAGCTCTATGCGCTCGGCTCGCCGCGCCTCGGTCGCGCCGTGCGCCTCTCGCCCGGCAATCCCGAACAAGAGCTGCCGCCGACGCTCTCGTTCGCCGAGCAGAAGCCGCTCCAGGACCTCATCGAGTACGCCGAGCGGATGGCGTCCAACCTCGACCCGATCGGCGCGTACCCCGAGTTTCTCCCGGCGATCCCGCTCTTCAGCGAGCTGCCCGCCGACGCCTTCGCGGCCGTGCTCGGGGCGCTCAAGCTCAAACGCCCGCGTCCGGGCGAGACCATCATCGCGGAGGGCGAGCCGGGGCAGTCCTTCTACATGCTCGCGCGCGGCACCGTGCGCGTCACGCGGAAGGACCTCTCCGGCGCTGTGATCCCGCTCGCTTCGCTGCACGATGGCTCGATCTTCGGCGAGATGGCCCTCGTCAGCGCCTCACCGCGCACCGCGACCGTGACCGCGGAGACCGACTGCGACCTGCTCGAGTTCGACCGCGAGGCGCTGACGAGCATCGCGCGCGAGGCCGGCACGATCGCGCGCGCGCTCGACAAATTCACCCGCGAGCGGCTGCTCAACAACCTCTTGGCGACCTCCCCGCTGTTCAAGCCGCTCGACCGCAAGCAGCGCCTCGACCTCGTGCGCCGCTTCACCGCGCACGACGTCGCGCAGGGCGTCGAGGTGATCCGCGAGGGGCAGGCGGGGCGCGGCCTCTTCGTCGTACTCGCCGGCGAGCTCGACGTCTCCAAGGTCGACGGCACCGACCGCGTGCTGCTCGCGACGCTCCACCCCGGCGACGTCTTCGGTGAGATCAGCCTGCTCAACGACGGTCCGACGACCGCGAGCGTGACCGCCGCGCGCACCTCGACCGTGCTCTTCCTCGCCCGCGAGATCTTCCAGCGCCTGCTCGAGGCCGTGCCGGACATCCGCGCGTACATCGAGTCGCTCAGCGAGGAGCGCATGATGGACACGCGCATCGTCCTCGAGGCGAGCCGCGAGGACGAAGACGAGGCCGTCGACCTCGACGAAGACGACCTCATCCTGATCTAGCGGCCCGCCCTTCGGCGACCCCACAGGCCTCGCGGACGGCCACTCGGGTGCCGCTCGGACGGCGACCCGTGACACGGATGTCGCGCCTCGCCCGCGCGCCGACTCCGCGCGCCCACCCCTCAACCGACCAAGGTTGAGGCGCTGTCTGCGATTATTCCGGGGAAATTGCGAGATCGAGCGCCGCGCCGACGTCTCCGCCGGGCGCCTGGCACCCGTGTTGCACCACAAAGCCTCCGTAGGGACGGCGCCGGCCGGTCTCTGATTTCTTAGGGTCTCTCGTAGGGTGCTGGCTGCCCGGCTCGTCACCCGCCGCTGAGACGCTCGATCAGGCCGCTTTGCTTGCTTTCTTCGCCTAGCCGCTGCTTCGACTCTACTTCTACTACGTCCGCGTTGCCGCTTTCCTGAATGTCGCTTCGTCTCGGGGACCCCTCGCGACCTTCGCCTCGCTTCGCATCCTCGCGCTTCGCCTTGCCTGTGCGCTCTACGCGTTGTGGCTGACTTCGAATCTACTGTTCCGCGCGCCCCGTTCGCAAGCACCCCTTCCTTTCTCTTACTTTGGCCGTCGGCAGGCTGCGTTTCGCAGTCTGTCTACCGAACGGGGCGCGCGGTTCTTTTCTTCCGTGGTTCGCATTGCTCGCGGCCGATGTATCCTCCGCGCATGAATCGCGTGATGACGCGCCGCTCGATCGGCCTCGCCTCCATTCTCGCCGTCCTTCTGCTCGGTGGCTGCGCCGCCCTGAAGGACGACATGCAGCAAGCGGAGTCCGCGTTCGACGCCGCGCAGTACGACGACTCGCTCGTCTGGCTGCAGGACCTCGAGCCCGACGCGACCGACATGGACGTCGACATGCGCGCGCGCTTCTACTACCTGCGCGGCATGACGGCCTATCGCCTCGGAAACCGCGCCGATGCGCTGCACTATCTCGCGCTCGCGCGTGAGGTCGCCGGCGAGCGCAACGACGGTCTCCGCCCCGAGTGGGGCACGGCGATGACGCGCACGATCACCGAGCTTGCGCCCGATGGCGCGGGCGGTGAGGAGTCGCGCGTCAACGCTCGGACGAGCGGCGGCGAGCAGCGCAACGCCGACAGCTCCGGCTCCCGCAACCGTTGAAACGGAAGAAGGCGCCCCGAAAGGCGCCTTCTTCATCGACTCTCAGCGAGCGGCTGTTACCAGCGGCGGCCGTTGCTCAGCGGGCAGCGCGGCTCAGCAAGCCGCCCGACGCAGCTCGCTGATCGCGTCCTTCTTCGCCAGCTTCTTCTTCTTGAGCTCTTGCGCCTCACGCTGCTCGGCGGCGGTCAGCAGCACGCGACGGTCGAGTTCCGCCACGCGCTCCTTCAACTGTCGGTGTTCCTCTTCGAGCCGAGCGATCGCCACCATCGGGTTGTCGTTCAGACGCTTGCTCATGAACTTACCTCCTGCATCGTTGGACCGGGCACCCAGACCGAAGAACGGAAGCAAGCACCAGAGGCGTCCATGCTAGATCCCGCCCGTCCTTCGGCGCAAGTGCGCCTCCCGGGAAACATCGGCGCGACGGCTCCATTCCCGGTGCGCCCGTCGTCCGCGCGAATCTCGAGGTCCGCCGGGACGTTCTCGACAGAATAGATGTTCGCGCTCTGGTGTCCGAACGAGAGCAGCCCGCAGGAGAGAAACGCGCCATGACCGCCCGCTCGCCGTCCGCTTCGCCTCGCTTCACCAGCCGCCGTGTCGTTCGCTCGCTCGCCTTCGTCTCGGTCGCGCTCGCGGCCCTCGTCGCCTCGGCGAGCAGCGTCGTCGTGTCGCACAGCGAAGCGCAGCAGGCGCCCACGGCGCTCCAAGTCGCCGCGCGCGTGCAGCACTTCTACGATCAGGTCCCGGTCGTGCGGATGCGCTTCTTTCAGACCTACTACGTCAAGCTCCACAACCGCTACGAGCGCTCGAGCGGCACCGTCACGTTCAAGAAGCCGGGCAAGATGTTCTGGCGCTACGACGCGCCGAACCTGAAGATCCTCGTCTCGGACGGCACGCACATTCAGCTCTTCGAGCCGGGCAGCGCGGGCGAGCCTGGGCAGGTCGTCGAGACCGCCGTCGCCGACAGCGAGCTTCCGCAGGCGCTCTCGTTCCTCACGGGGCAGGGTCGGCTCGAGGAGCAGTACGCGTTTCGCCTCGTCGACCCGCGCACGCAGGGCTTCGACGTCCCCGGTGGGCAGGTGCTCGAGCTTCGACCGCGCCGCACGAACCCCAACTACGAGCGGCTGCTGCTCTACGTGACGAACGGCAGCATGGTCGTGCGCGTGCTGGTCATCGCACACGACGGCAACCGCAACCGCTTCGACTTCAGCCACGTCGAGGTCGCGCGCGTCAACGCGCCGGACAGCGACTTCGTGTGGCATCCGCCGGCAGGCACGCGGCGCGTCACGACCGCGAACTGAGCGCGGGAATCACTCGGCGCGCAGGAGGGCGTCGAGGTGAGGCGCGAGCGCGGGCCAGGTGTAGAGCGCGGCGGTCTTGCTCGCCGCGCGGGAGAGTTTGCGGCGCAGCGCGGGCTCCGTCCGGACGCGCTCGAGGGCGCGCGTCAGCGCGGGCACATCGCCGGGGGCGACGAGCAAGCCGTTGCGCTCGTGCGCGACGACTGACGCGACGCCTCCGACGCTCGTCGCCACGACGGGCAGGCCCGCCGCCATCGCCTCGAGCAGCGCGGTCGGGGTGCCCTCGGTGCGCCCCGAGGGAAGCACGCGGGACGCGAGCACGAAGGCGTCCGCCGCGGCGAAGAGATCGCGCTTTGCCTGTCCGGTGACGAGCCCGAGAAAGCGCGCGCGCGCCCCGCAGCCCTCGGCGAGCCGAGCAAGGTTCGCGCGCTCGGGCCCATCGCCCGCGATCAGCAGCGAGGTCTCGTCGAGCGGCGCGACGGCGCGCACTGCGTCGTCGGTGCCCTTCACCGGCACGAGGCGCCCGAGGGAGAGCACGCTGAAGTCGTCGAGCGCCTGCGCCCGCCGCAGCGCGCGCCGCGGCGCCGAGGGCTCCGTCAGCGGGTCGATGCCCATCGGCGAGACATGGCAGCGCCCGGCGACGGCGGCGCGCGGCACGGGCGCGAGGAGCCCGAGGAAGGTGTCGCGGAGCGCGGGCGACGAGAACAGCAGCGCGGTCGCGCCGTCCGCGATGCGCTGCGCGAGGCGGGCGCGCAGCGGCAGGCGCGCGAGCACGTGCACGTCGGCCGAGTGCAGCACCGCGAGATGGCTGCGTGCGCCGCGGAGCGAGCCGGCGACGAGCGCGCACGGCAGCGCCCAGTGGCTGACGACCGCGTCCCAGCGCTGCATGCCGCGCGCGGCCGCGCTGAGGAGCGCCAGCGAGAAGGGCGCGAGGCCGAGCCAGGCGCGCGGATCGTGCTGCAGGTTGTCCGGCACGCCCGCGCCGTAGAACGTGCGCTCGAGCGCGCGGGGCCGCAGATACGGCACCCAGCGCACCTCGATGCCGGGCCAGCTTGGAGCGACGCCGCCCTCGGCAGGCTCCGGCGCGAGCACCTCGACGGCGTGCCCGCGCGTCACCAGCGCTTGCGCGAAGCCGAGCACGAAGGCGCCGGCCACGTCGCGCTCCGAGCGCGGAAAGCTCGTCGTCAGGAGGCCGAGGCGCATACGACGCTCGACGCGCTAGCGCCCGCGCTCGTCGGGCGCGATGGCGCGCAGCTCGGGCGCTTCGAGCGGACGCGCCGAGAAGAGCGCGCGCCCGCGGCGTCCGACGACCCGCGCGAGGACCCACGGCACCACGAAGAGCGCGTGGCGGAGCCCGATGCCGCTCGCCTCGTCGGCGTACACCGGCCGCACCGGCACATCGCGCACCCGCAGCCCAGCGGCCGCCGCGCGCCCGAGCAGATCGTTGGGGTAGCCGTAGCGCGGCCAGAGCGCCGGCGTCGCGAGGTGCGCCTCCGCGCGCCGGGAGAGCGCGGTGTAGCCGCACTGCGAGTCGCGCACCGGCAGGCCCGTCGCGAGGCGCGTGAGCGCGCTCAGCAGATGATTCCCGACGAAGCGCGTCAGCGGCATCTGCGCGCTCGCCCGCGGGTACGAGAGCCGGTCGCCCTTGGCGTAGTCCGCTTCGCCGCGCACGATCGGCCCGAGGAGCGCGGGCAGATCGGACGGGTCCATCTGCGCGTCGCCCGCCATCACCACGGCGACGTCCGCGCCCGCGTCGAACGCCGCGCGATAGCCGCTCGCGATCGCCGCGCCGACGCCGCGGTTCGTCGCGTGCTCGATCACCACGACGCGCGGGTCGTGGGCGCTGCGCGCGCGCTCGGCGGTGTCGTCTCGGCTCCCGTCGTCGACGACGACGATCTGATCGACGAACGCCGGTACGCGCCCGAGCGTGCGCCCAATCAGGCGCGCTTCGTTGAACGCGGGCACCACGACCGCGACGCGAGTCCCGTCGAACATCCGCGCGATGCGTATCAGACGGGCGCGCTCGGTGCCACCGCGCTCGGTGCCACCGCGCCCTACGCCGCGCGCCTACTCGACGGTGACCGTCTTCGCGAGGTTGCGCGGCTGATCCACGTCCGTCCCCTTGTGGTCCGCGACGTAATACGAATAGAGCTGCAGCGGCAGCACCGTGAGGAACGGCGTCAGCTCGTCGTCGACCGCGGGCACCTGCACGTGCTCGTCGCAGAGCTTCGCGCCCTCGTCGTCGCCCTCGGTCAGCACGGCGATGATGCGGCCCTCGCGCGCCTTCACCTCCTGCAAGTTACCGAGCGTCTTCTCGTAGGAGCCGTCCTTCGGCGCGACGACGACGACGGGCATCGCCGAGTCGATCAGCGCGATCGGTCCGTGCTTCATCTCGCCCGCCGCGTAGCCCTCGGCGTGCACGTAGCTGATCTCCTTGAGCTTGAGCGCGCCCTCGAGCGCGATCGGATACGAGAGCCCGCGCCCGAGAAACAGCACATCGCGCGCGTCGCAGTGTCGCCGCGCGATGTTGGCGACGAGCTGTTTGGTCCCGAGCACGACGTCGCGCATCTGACTCGGCAGCTTCGCCATCCCCTCGACGAGCTCCGTCGCGCGCGCGCCGTCGAGCGTCCCGCGCCGCTTGCCGACGTAGATCGCGAGCATCAGCAGCGCCGCGAGCTGCGCGCTGAAGCACTTCGTCGAGGCGACGCCGATCTCCGGCCCGGCGTGCGTGTAGAACGCGCCGTCCGCCATCCGCGGGATCGCGCTCCCGATCACGTTGGCGACGGCGAGGATCTTTGCGCCGCGCGCCTTCGCCTCCTTCGCCGCCTGGAGCGTGTCGAGCGTCTCGCCCGATTGGCTCACCGCGACCACGAGATCGCGCGGCCCGATGATCGCGTCGCGGTTGCGGAACTCGCTCGCGAGCTCGACGTTCGTCGGGATGCGCGCGAGCTTCTCCAGCCAATAGCGCCCCGCGAGCGCGGCGTGGTGCGAGGTGCCGCACGCGAGCAGGTAGATCCGATCGATCTGCGTGACGTCGATTTCGCCGAGGCCGATCTCGGTGCCGTCGACGTCGCCGCGCTCCCGGTCGAGGCGCCCGCGCAGCGTGTCCTCGATGGCGCGCGGCTGCTCGTGGATCTCCTTGAGCATGAAGTGCTTGAAGCCGG
>CAIUAC010000692.1 GCA_903896985.1 uncultured Sandaracinus sp. | reverse complement strand
ACGGTGGAGCTCGAGTGGCAGCAGCGCGTCGAGTGGGTCTCGTTCTCGCTGCGCGGCTTCGCGTCGTTTTACGAGGGCTTCATCGACACTCAGCTCGCGACGCCGGAGGAGGTCGAAGCCGGGCTCGCGAACGGCGACCTCGCCTCGAGCGCCGACGCTGACTACATCCTCCGCTGGGTCAACCTCAGCGCGCTGCGCTCGTACGGCGGCTCCCTCTCGTTCACGCTGCGGCCCGCGGAGGGCCTCGTCGTCGGCGGCAGCTTCAACGTCGCCGACACGCGCATGGACGGCGCGCGGCTGCCCCTGGTGCCGCTCTGGCTCGGCAACGCGCGCGTCGCGTACACGTTCGTGCCCGACGGCGCGACGCTCGCGCTGGTGTCGTCGTTCTCGGGACATCGCCTCGCGTACGCGGACTTCTCGACGCTGACTCCGCACGAGGCGAGCGAGCAGCTCGAGCTGCGGCTGACCTTCACGTCGCCGTTCCCGGGCGTGAAGGGGCTCTGCCTGCGCGCCGCCATCTCCTATTCCGTCAACCCGTTCCTCCCGAACCTGCTCGGGGCGCCGAACCCGGACGTCGAGACCGAGATCCTCGCGTACGTGCCGACGCCGAGCCCCCTCGTTGGTTTCCTGGGACTCCAATATGACCTCGATCCCTGAGCGCATCTCTCGTCTCCTGCTGCTCGCCTCGCTCGTCTGCGTCGCGGGCTGCGGGCTCGAGCGCCCACCCGATCCGCCGCCCTTCGACTGCGCGACCATCGACCGCGCGGCCGAGCGCTTCCCCGACGAATGTGGCCCGGTCGTCCCCGACGACGCTGGGGAAGGAGACGCGCAGTAATGGCCCTCGGTCAGAACATCCTCGTCATCGACGATGACGACACCGCGCGCGAGGTGACCAGCGCGGTCCTCGCGGCGGCAGGGTTCACGACGCACTCGATCTCGTCCCCCATCGGCGCGACGCGCGCCGTCCGTGAGCTCGGCATCGACGCGGTCGTCTGCGACCTGAACATGCCGGCGATGCGCGGCGATGCGCTCGCGAAGCTCTTCCGACAGAGCAAGTCGCTCCACTCGATCCCGCTGATCTTGATCTCGGGCGCGCCCCGCGAGGAATTGGAGGCGCTGATCGCGGACGGCACCGTGGACGCCATCGTGCACAAGTCCGACCTCAGCAGCGTCCTCGTCCAACAGCTACGCAGGCTCCTGTCCCGCCGATGAGCCCCGGAACCGCCACTCGAGCCCAGAGCGCGAGCCCCTGGGCGGTCGTCACGGCGTTCATGCTCGTGGCGGCGTTCGTCACGATCTGGTTTCCCTACACCGAGCGGCGCGACTCGCTCGCGGCGCTGCAGCACGCCTCGCAGGATCAGGCGGACCTGATCGCGTACACGATCGCGCCGGCGATCGACTTCGGGGACCCGCAGGTCGTCGAGGAGGTGTTCCGCGGCGCGCAGGGCGACGAGGACTTCGTCGGCATCTCGGCGACGGGCGCCGACGGTCACGAGATCGCCCGCCTCGGCAAGCCGAGCGCGACGGCGCGCACCAAGGGCCGCTTCGTCGCGGACTCCGTGATTCACCTGCCCGGCGGCTCCACGGGCAAGGTGCACCTCGTCCTCAGCACGGCGCGCATCGACAAGAAGAGCATGCGCGCGCTCGTCGTCTCGGGCGGCATCGGCGCGACGATCGTCCTCTTCGGGCTGCTCGTCGCGCTCTCGGTCAAGCGCTCGTTCGTCCGCATCACGGCGCTCTTGGCCGAGAACGAGCGCGCGCGCGCCGCCGCCGAGGAGGCGAACATCGTCAAGTCGCGCTTCCTCGCGAACATGAGCCACGAGATCCGCACACCGCTCAACGGCGTGCTCGGGCTCTCGGACGTCCTCTCGCGCAGGCGCCTCGACGGCGAGTCCGCGGGGCTCGTCGTCTCGATCGGTCGCTCGGCGCGCACGCTGCTGTCGCTGGTCAACGATCTGCTCGACCTCTCGCGCGTCGAGGCGGGCCGCATGGAGCTAGAGCACGCGCCGATGGATGTCGAGGCGGCGGCGGCGACCGTCGCCGAGATGCTCGTGCCGAGCTGTCGCAAGAAGGGCATCGAGTTCGTGCTCGACGTCGGGCACGACGTGCCGCGCAGCGTGATGGGCGACCGCCTGCGCTTCGAGCAGGTGCTGACGAACCTCGTGGGAAACGCCGTCAAATTCACGGCCAAGGGCGCCGTGACGGTGTCGCTCGGCTGGGGCGATGACTCGCTGCGAGTGTCCGTCGAGGACAACGGCATCGGCATCCCCGCGGAGAAGTGCGCGACCATCTTCGACGCGTTCTCGCAGGCCGACACGAGCACGACGCGGCGCTACGGCGGCAGCGGGCTCGGGCTCGCGATCAGCCGCCAGCTCGTGCAGCAGATGGGCGGCGACATCGAGGTGACGAGCGAGGTCGGCGTCGGCAGCAAATTCTCGTTCGCCATTCCGTGCCCGGACGCGACGCCGCCGCAGCTCGCGCCCGACCTCGAGGGCGCGAGCGCGCTGGTGGTCGCGCGCGCGCCGTGGACGCGCTCGCTGCTGATGGCGCACGCCATGCGCTGCGGCTTGTCGGCCGAAGAGGCCAGCCTGCGCGACGTGCTCGCGGCGAAGTCGAGCGACGGCGTGCCGGTCGTCGTGCTCTGGGACGTCAGCGCGCCGCCGCCGAGCGGCGCCGAGCGCACTCAGCTCGCCAGGGTGATCGACGCCAAGCACATCCGGCTGATCGTCCACGCGGCGCCCTTCGACGAGGAGCCGCTCCGCGCGCTCGCGGCGGCGATCCTCCCGGTGGGCTTCTCGCGGGAGGCGTTCGAGCAGGCGACCATCGCGGAGCACGACGAGTCCGCCTCGCGGAAGGCGACCTCCGATCGCGCGCCGAAGCTGCACGCGCACGTGCTGATCGCCGAGGACGACGAGACGAACCAGCTCGTCGCCTCGAGCTTCTTGACGGAGCTCGGGGTGACGGCGGAGATGGTCGGCAACGGCCTGCTCGCGGTCGAGCGCGCGACCTCGGGCGCGCAGTACGACGTGATCCTGATGGACTGTCAGATGCCGGAGCTCGACGGCTACGACGCGACGCAGCGGATTCGCGCGTGGGAGCAGCAGACGGGGCGCCGACGCACGCCCATCGTCGCGTGCACCGCGCACGCCCTCCCCGCCGAGCGCGCGCACGCGACCGCGATCGGGATGGACGGCTACCTGACCAAGCCGCTGACGCTCGAGTCGTTCCGCTCGACCGTCGCGAAGTACGGGCACGCGGCGCCCGCGACCTCGGCAGCGTCCAAGCCCGCGGCTGCGCCAGCGACGCCCGCGCCCGCTGAGCCCGCGCCCGCTGAGCCCGCGACCGCCGAGCCCGCGCGAGCAGAGGTCGTCGCCGCGCCGACGCTCGGCATCCTCGCGCAGATCGGGCACGACGCGGCGCTCGTGGCGAGGCTCCGAGACAGCTTCGCGCGCGGCAGCAGCGCGGCGCTCGATGGCCTCGCCGCGGCGCTCGCGGCGAGCGACTGGGCGGCCGTCGCGCGCCACGCGCACACGCTGAAGGGCTCGTGCCTGAGCCTCGGCGCGGCGGACGCTGCGGCGCTCGCGAAGGATCTCGAAGGTCGCGCAAAGACGGAAGATCCGGCAGGAGCGGCAGAGACGCTGGTCGGGCTGGAGATCGCGGTAGAAGACGTGCGCGCGGAGCTGGAGCAAGCCGCCTCAGCCGCGGCGCCACGGTGAAGATGCCTCAGCCGCAGGTCTCCGATGCTCGGCAGCTCTGGTCGCTCCTCTCCTCGCGCCGCTCTTGGCCCGCGTGGACCGTGCTGCTCGTCGCCCTCGTCGCCACCGCCTGGGGCACGAGGCTCGAGGAGGAGGACGCCGAGGCGCACGCCGCCCGCGAATTCGCGTTCGCCGCGGGGGAGGTCAAGGTGCGCGTCGAGGAGCGCCTCCTCGCGCACGAGCAGGTGCTGCGGGCGGGCGCGGGGCTGTTCGACGCGTCGAGCGCGGTCGAGCGCGCCGAGTGGCGCGGCTTCGTCGGGCATCTGGCGCTCGACGCGCGCCTGCCCGGCATCCAAGGGGTCGGCTACGCCGAGGTGATTCAGCGAGGGGACCTGCAGGCGCACCTCGCGGCGGTCCGCGCGGAGGGGTTCCCCGACTACACCGTGCGACCCGCGGGCGACCGCCCGGTCTACACCTCGATCGTCTTCCTCGAGCCCTTCGCCGGCCGGAACCTCCGCGCGTTTGGCTACGATATGTTCTCCGAGCCAGTGCGCCGCGCGGCGATGGAGCGCGCCCGCGACGAGGACGCGGCCTCGCTCAGCGGCAAGGTCATCCTCGTGCAGGAGCTGAGCCGGGACGTGCAATTCGGCACGCTGCTGTACGTGCCCGTCTATCGCCACGGCGCACCCACGGCGACCGTCGCGCAGCGGCGGGCCGCCCTGCAAGGCTGGGTCTACAGCCCGTACCGGATGCGCGACCTGATGCGCGGCATCCTCGGGAGCTGGGCGACGGGCGGCGGGCAGGACATTCACCTGCGCGTCTACGACGGGCCCGCGCAGAGCGCGGCGAGCCTCCTCTACGACAGCGCGCCGACGACCCATGCCGCGAAGGCTGAGGAGCAAGAGCACGTCGTGCTCCCCATCGCCTTCGGCGGGCGCACGTGGACGCTGACCTTCCGACATCTGCATCCGCCGCCGCACGCCCTCGACGAAGCGCGGCGCGTCCTCGCGGCGGGGCTCGGCGGGAGCACGCTGCTCTTCGCGCTCGCGCTCTCGCTGCTGCTGACGACGAAGCGCGCGCGCGCGATAGCGGCGATGCTGACCACCGACCTGCGCCAGAGCGAGGCCTTCCGACGTGGCGTGCTCCACGCGCTGACGGCGCAGATCGCGGTGCTCGATCAGCGCGGCACCATCGTCGACGTCAACGACGCCTGGTCGCGCGCGGCGGCGGACCACGGCGGCGAGCCTGGCACCACCGGGCTCGGCGCGAACTACCTGCGGGCGTGCGAGCGCGCCCTCGCGTCGGATCCGGACGGCTCCGCGCGCGCGGCGCTCGACGGGATTCGCGCGGTGATGAGCCACGCGCTCGCGTCGTTCGAGCTCGAGTACCAGTGCGAGGCGCCGGTGCGCGATCGCTGGTTCGCCCTGCGCGTCACGCGCACCTCCCGCGGGGGCGCAGAGCACGTCGTCGTCGCGCACCACGAGATCACGGCCATGAAGGCGGCGGAGCAGGGGCTGCGCGACAGCCTGCGCGAGAAGGACTCGCTCGTGATGGAGGTGCACCATCGCGTGAAGAACAACCTGCAGGTGATGGTCAGCCTGCTCGGCTTGCAGCTCGAGCAGACGGGCCCGGAGTGCGCGCCTGCGCTGCGCGACAGCCAAGAGCGCATCCGCTCGATGGCCCTGATCCACGAGCAGCTCTATCAGTCGCCCGACGTGTCCCGCATCGACCTGGCGGCGTACGCGCGCTCGCTGACGCTGGGGCTGGTGTCGGTCTACGCCAACACGAGCAGCGTGCGCGTCGACGTCGAAGCCGACGAGCTCTGGCTCGGCGTGGACACGGCGATCCCCTGCGGGCTGATCCTCAACGAGCTGGTGTCCAACGCGCTCAAGTACGCGTTCCCCGACGGGCGCGCAGGGCGCGTGCGCGTCGCGCTCTCCGCGACGAGCGGCGAGCCGGGCGTGCGCGAGCTGACGTTGACCGTGCGCGACGACGGCGTCGGGCTCCCCGAGTCACTCGACGTGGCACTCAACACGACGCTCGGGCTCCGGCTGGTGCACATTCTGGCCAAGCAACTCCGAGGTACAGTGGCAGTGCATCGTGGGGGCGGCGCGCATTTCGAGGTGACCGTCCGCGAGAAGGAGGCTAATCGATCGTGAAAATGGACTCGCTCCTGATCGTCGAAGACGACGGCGTCATTGCGGCTCATCTCTTGCTGACGCTGGAGCGCCTCGGCTTCACCGTCGCGGGCGTCGCCTCGAGCGGCGAAGAGGCGCTCAAGCTCGCTGCGGCCGTCGAGCCGACGCTCGCGGTGATGGACATCGGGCTCGCCGGCGTCCTCGACGGCATCGAGACCGCGGCGCTGCTGCGCTCGCGCTTCGACATCCCGGTGGTCTATCTCAGCGCGCACATCGACAACGCCACCCTGATGCGCGCGAAGGCGACCGAGCCCGTGGGCTATCTCGCCAAGCCGTTTCAGCAAGGCTCGCTCCGCACGACGCTGGAGATGGGCCTGCACGCCGCGACCGTGCGGCGGCAACTGCGAGAGAGCGAGGCGTCTCGGCAGGTGCTGGAGCGGCAGGTGCAAGCGGCGCAGAAGGCCGAGAGCCTCAGCGTGATGGCGGGCGGGATCGCGCACCTGTTCAACAACCTGCTGCAGGTGGTGACCGCCAACCTCGCGGAGGTGCGTGAGCACGGGCTGGTCTCGGACGTCGTCGACGACGTGCTCAAGGACGCGATCGAGGCGGCGCGGCGCGCGGCCGACGTGAGCAAGCTGCTGCGCACCTATCTCGGCCAGGGCTCGGGGGCGCACGAGCCGCGGGACCTCGCCGAGCTGTGCCGCAAGTGCCTGCCGGCGCTGCGCGCGACGCTCCCGCTCGGGGTCGCCCTCGAGGCGACCTTGCCCGCGGCGGGCCCGACCGTGCAGACGAGCGCGAGCGAGGTGCGTCATCTGCTCGAGAGCCTCGTCACCAACGCGAGGGAGGCGCTCGGTCAAGCGGGCGGGTTGATCCGCCTCTCGCTCACGACGGTCGCCGCGAGCGAGATCCCGGAGACGAACCGCTT
>CAIUAC010000691.1 GCA_903896985.1 uncultured Sandaracinus sp. | reverse complement strand
GCGGGCTGCCGGGCGCGCGATGGCGGCGGACCTGAGCGTGCTCGCGCTCCGACGCGCGGCGGGCGCGAGCTTCACCTACACGGTGGCGCTGACGCGCGCGCATGGCCCGGTGCTGCTCGGCGTCCCGCTGCTCGAGAACCTCGCGCTCGTGCCGCTGCTGGACGGCCTGATGGCGACGCTCGACGGCGAGCACGCGTACATCACGCCGGACGAGCTGCGGGCAGAGGGCGCGTACGACGGCGGGGTGCCGACGCCGATCCCGGATCTGTCCCTCGGCGTCGCGGTCGATGGGCTCGCCTCGCGCCTCGCGCGCAGCCTCGGGCACGACGTCGAGGCGCTGCACGCGCGCGGCACGGTCGAGCGCATCCGCGTGACGACGCTGCTGCGCGAGCCCTACCCGCGCGAGACGGCGCCGACCGAGCGGGCGCTGCGCCAAGCGGCGCGCGAGGGCGCGGAGTTCGCGCTCCGGCACATGAAGCCCGACGGCAGGTACACGTACGTGTACGACGGCCGCACCGGGCGCGAGCGCGGCGAGGCGTACAACGTCCCTCGGCACGCGGGGACGGCGTATTTTCTCTCGCTCGTGGGGCGCCTCGACGCGATGCCCGAGGCGCGGGCGGGCGCGCGGCGGGGGCTGCTCTGGCTGCGCGGGCGCGCTCAGCGCTGCGGCGGCCCAGACCGCTGGTGCA
Organism: uncultured Sandaracinus sp.; assembly: GCA_903896985.1. Taxonomy (GTDB): domain Bacteria; phylum Myxococcota_A; class Polyangia; order Polyangiales; family JADJQN01; genus CAIUAC01. The sequence continues at coordinate 2,026 of CAIUAC010000691.1, read as the reverse complement.
TCGTCGGCGAGGACGGGCGCGCGGAGCTCGGCTCGTCGGCGCTCGCGACCATCGCGACGGCCGATTATCTGTCCGGCGGCGACGACGCGGAGCTGCGCCCGATGCTCGCCGGGCTCACCGCGTTCTTGCGCGCGCAGCAGCGCCCCGACGGCGAGTTCATGCACGAGTACGACCTCGCGAATCAGCGCCCGGTGGACGTGCAGTATCTCTATTACAGCGGCGAGGCGGCGCTCGCGCTCGTGCTCGCGCACGAGGCTGGGCACGACGCGCGCAACCTCGAGTCGGCGCGGCGCGTGATGACGCACCTGACGGGCGCGGGCTGGAACTTCTTCGGCAGCCGCTACTACTACGGCGAGGAGCACTGGACGTGCATCGCCGCCGGCGCCGCGCGGCGCGCGACGAACACCGACGCCGCGCTCGACTTCTGTCAGCGCTGGGCGGGCTACAACCGCGCGCTGCAATACGGGCCCGGCGAGACGCCGTGGGCGTCCTCGGGCGCGTACGGCGTCGGCCCGCTGATCCTGCCGCGCCTGACGCCGATCGCCTCGCGCACGGAGGCGTTCGTCTCGACGTACGAGCTGGCGGAGCAGCACGGCGTGCACGACGGCGCGCTCCGCCAGCAGATCGAGCGTGGGCTCGGCGCGCTCCTCCGCTATCGCTGGGCGCCCGGCCCGACGTACCTGCTCGCCAACCCGCTCGACGCGCGCGGCGGCATCCCCGGGAGCCCCGCGGACCTCACCGTGCGCAACGACTTCGTGCAGCACGCCGGCTGCGCGATGATCCGCTGGGCCGAGCAGCTGCGCCTCGAGCGCACGCGCGCCGCGCGAGCGGCGAGGTAGCGGCGATGTCGTTCACGCTGTGGGCGCTCGCGCTCGGGATGCTCGTCGGCGTCCGACACGCCTTCGAGCCGGACCATCTCGCCGCCGTCGGCACGCTCGTCTCCGACGCACGCAGCCCGCTCCGCGCGGCGTGGCTCGGCGCGGCGTGGGGCCTCGGGCACACGGCGGCGCTCGCCCTCGTCGCGGGCCTGCTCGCGCTCCTCGGCGCGACCTTGCCCGCGAGCGCGCAGCGAGCGCTCGAGCTCGGGGTGGCGGCGATGCTGCTCGTGCTCGGCGTACGCGGCATCGTGCAAGCGGTGCTCGCCCATCGCCGCGGGCCCGCCTTCGCGCACGCGCACGGCGGCGCAGCGCACGCGCACTGGTTCGATTTCGTAGCCCAGGACCTGAGCTCCGATTATCACGTGCACGCGCTCGACCAGCGCGGCCACGGCGACAGTGACTGGTCGGCCCCGCCTCTTGATTACTCCTATGAACGTTTCGCGGCAGACTTGGCCGAGGCGGTCGAAAAGCTGGCACTGCGCGATTTCGTCCTGGTCGGCCATTCGATGGGCGGCATGATCTCGCTCGTGTATGCGGCCACTCATCCGGGGCGCGTGGCGAAGCTGATCGTTGTCGATTCGACGCTGCGCATGAGCACAGCGCACGTCGCATCTCTGCAAAGTCGCGGGCAGCGCGAGCCCATTCCTTACGCGACGCGCGAAGCTCTGATTGCGCGCTACCGCCTGATGTCGGAGGGCAGCGCTGCATCGCCTGAACTCATCCGTTACCTTGCTGCCCAGAGCTGCCGCCAGACCGCCGAGGGCACGTGGCGGCACAAGTTCGACCGCAACGTGTACAGCACCCGCACGCGCATCGATGGCATGACCTACTGGGAGCGCATCCGCATCCCGGCGCTGCTCGTCAAGGGGGCGTTGAGCGGTCGCATCACTCCGGAAATCTATGCCGAGGTGCAGCAGCGCTGCCCACAGGCCGAACTCGCTGAAGTCGCCGGCAGTTATCATCACGTAACGCTCGACAACCCGGCCGGATTCGTGAATGCCGCGCAGGCGTTCCTCACCAGGTATCCTTAGTGCGGCATGATTGTTAAAACAGTTTAAGGGAAACGAGATGAGCCAAAGCCTGGTCGCCGGAAGTTGCCTGTGCGGAGCCGTCAAATTCGAATTCAGCGCGCCGCTCGCGGCCTTCCG
>CAIUAC010000690.1 GCA_903896985.1 uncultured Sandaracinus sp. | reverse complement strand
TGCTACCGCGGCGGCGCGCATGGCTTCGGCGCGGGCACGACGCTGACCGCGCTCGGCGACGCGGCGGGCTTCAGCGACATCACGCACTACGGCTCCGTGCGCTTCGCCGACCTCGACGGCGACGGGCGCACGGACGTCTGCGCGCGCGACGCCGACGGCCTCGACTGCTGGCGCTCGGTCGGCGACCACTTCGGCGAGCGCGTGCGCGGCCCGCGCTGGAGCGACGCCCGCGGCTTCGGCGCGCTCTCGCGCTGGGGCACGCTGCGCCTCGGCGACGTCACCGGCGACGGTCGCGCCGACGCCTGCATCCGCACCGACGACGCCTTCGCCTGCGCGCCCTTCGAGGGGCACGGCTTCGGCGACCTCTTGCTCGGTCCCCGCGCGGGCGCCGCGCACGACCGCCTCGACGTCTCGTCGACGCTGCGCCTCGGTGACGTCGACGGCGACGGGCGCGACGACCTCTGCCTGCGCGAGCCCTCGGGCGTCGCCTGCTGGCTCGCCGACGCGCACGGCTTCTCGCGGCGCGTCCCCGGCCCCGCCCTGAGCGACGCCGCCGGCTGGAGCGCCGCCGCGCGCTACCGCTCGCTCCGCCTCGCGGACGTGAGCGGCGACGGCCGCGCCGACCTCTGCGCCCTCGACGTCGACGGCCTGAAGTGCTGGCTCTCGACCGGCCAAGGCTTCGGGCGCCTGTGGCTCGCGCCCAACCTCGGTCGCGCGCCCGTGCCCGCCGAGGTCGCGAGCGCTTCGCTGCGCGTCGCCGGCGGAGGCGCCCTCCGGCGCGACCTCGAGCTGGTCGGCCGAGTGGGCTGCTCGGCAACCTCGGTCGGTCCTGGCGCCCCCCAAGCCTCAACCTTGGTCGGTCCTGGCGCCCCCCAAGCCTCAACCTTGGTCGGTCCTGGCGCCCCCCAAGCCTCAACCTTGGTCGGTCCTGGGGCGCTCTCGGCGGGCCTCCTGGCGCTCCTCCTGCTGGTCGCCCGCCGCCGCAGCGGCTCGCGTTAGGCTCGGCGGCACCCCCGCTCAGGCGACCTGAACTCGCCGCGATTCCCCGAGCGCGCCGCGTCCACCGAGTCCTCGTCGGCGGGCCACAGCGCGCTCCGAGCGCGGTCGGCCGTCAGCCTCCGCCCGCGACCTGAATCAGCGGCGGGACGAGGAAGAAGATGTCGCGCGTGTCGAGCGGCGTGAACCCGTCGCCGAGCACCTGGAGGTTCGCGCGGAACATCTGCGGCATAGCCGTCGGCGGGACCGTGTCGTTCTGCTTCACGATGATGTCGAAGCAGACGGGCGTGCCCGGGCGCACCCCCTGGAAGGTGTCCCGGTAGCCGTCGCCGTTGGTGTCGACGGCGGGCACCGCGTCGCAGCGCCCAGGGACGCCGACGGTGTTCGCCTCGATGTGATCGACGAAGGCGGCGAACGTGTCCACGGTGTCCGCGGGGTCGTCGCGGAAGACGACCGAGATGTCGAGCGGCGTCTGGTCCGCGAGCGTCTGGATCATCCGGACGACCTCGTCGCCGATGGGCGAGCCGACGGACCAGTCGCTGACGAGCGCCGCGCCCGCGGCGTCGACGGCGCCCGTCGCCACGGCCATCGACGTGAGGTGCGCGCGCCCGCCGCCGCTGACGGCGATGCCGATCGCGCGGATGCGCGAAGCGTTGGCCGCCGCGACGACCTCGGAGTAGCTCGGGCCCGCCCCGCCGCCCGTGAACGCGTAGGTGTCCTCACCGACCGGTCCGTTGTGGGAGCCGATGTCCGTGATGGACACGACGATCGGGACCGCCGAGTTGCGGAAGCACGGCCAGCCCACCGAGGCCGAGGCCGGGCACGCCGCGAACGGCGCAGGCGCCGACGCGCGTGAGCTCGGCCAGCCGCTCGGACCGGCGAGGCCGTTGCCGGACGCGACCGCGTAGAGCGACGGATAGCTCGCCTCGGGGCCGTCTCCACCGTAGTGCGTCGCGAGCCGGTTGACCGCCGCCTGCGCCGTCGGGATATCGCCCGTCAGATCTTGCAGGTGGTAGTAGGCGCGGTCCCCCGAGGTCGCGTAGCCATAGGGCGCCTGCTGGTAGTCGTCGAAGCCGCCGACGCCGAACCACACATCCGGGATCACGGCGCGCACGCGGTCGATCAGCCCAGTGCCCGGCGTCGAGAGGCCCGACTTGAGGGACGCGATCGCGCCGCCCATCGAGCCGGTCGTGTCCATCAAGAAGTACACGTCCGCCATGCGCAGATCCGTCGCGAACGACAGCGTGTCGCGGAGCGGCTCCGGCGGCGCGAGGAACGGCTCGAGGAACACGAAGTCGCCGCGCGTGCGTGGGCTCGAGGTCGGAGTGATCGCGTCGGCCGCGCAGGTGGCGTCGCCTACCGGGCAGGCGCTGATCTCGATGAGATCGGTGACGCCGTCCCCGTCGGTGTCGGCGAGGTACGGGTTGGTGCCGTACGCGACCTCGGCCGCGTCGGAGAGTCCGTCGTTGTCGGAGTCGGGGTCGCGGTAGTCCGGGACGCCGTCGAGATCGGTGTCGCGCGCGGGCGTGAACAGGTTCGCGTCGCCCGCCTCGAAGCTGTCCGAGAGCCCGTCGTTGTCCGAGTCGAGGTCGAGGCGATCGGGGGTGCCGTCGCTGTCCGTGTCGTCGGGGAGGAACGCCTCTTCGAGGTCGCGGATGGTGTCCCCATCGCTGTCGAGGTCGAGGTAGTCGGGCGTGCCGTCGCGGTCGCTGTCCAGGGGCGCGGCCGGGTCCGGGCCGACCTCGACCGCGTCGCTGACGAAGTCGCCGTCGTTGTCGAGGTCGCGATAATCGGGCTGGCCGTCGCCGTCGGAGTCGACGACGCCTTCGAGCGAATCGGGCACGCCGTTGCCGTCGCTGTCCGGGTCGCGGAAGTCGTAGACGCCGTCGCCGTCCGAGTCGAGCGGGGTCGGGCCGACGCCGGCCTCGACGGAATCGGGGATGCCATCTGCGTCGGAGTCGAGGTCGAGGTAGTCGGGCGTGCCGTCGCCGTCGCTGTCCAAGGGCGCGTCCGGGCTCGCGCCGATCTCGACGATGTCGCTGATGGCGTCGCCGTCGTTGTCGAGGTCGCGGAAGCTGGGCTGTCCGTCGCCGTCGGGATCGGCCGCGCCTTCGATGGAGTCGGGGATTCCGTTGCCGTCGCTGTCGAGGTCGCGGAAGTCGGGCGTGCCGTCGTGGTCGGTGTCGACCGGCGCTGCGCCTGCGGCGGCCCCGCTCTCGAGCGAGTCGAGAAGGCCGTCGCCGTCGCTGTCGGAGTCGAGGTAGTCAGGCGTGCCGTCGCCGTCGGTGTCGACGTTGTCTGCCGCGCCCTCGACCGAGTTGAGGATTCCGTCGCCGTCAGCGTCGGCGCCCGGCGGGACCCCGCCGCTGTCGGGCGAGGCGTCCGGCAGGTTCGCGTCGGGCAGGCCCTCCGCGTCGACGTCAGCGCTGCCGTCGCGGCCTGCGTCGGAGACTGGCCCGCCGTCGCGAGGGCCGGGGCGCGAGGGAGTCGCGGGGTCGGAGCACGCCGAGGTCGAGCCGAGGAGCAGCACGCACAGCAAAAGTCCCCTGAGACGCATTCAATGCCTCCATCGTAAAACTACCGAGTGGCAGCTTAGGGGCTATCCGCGCCGCAAGGAAGTACTGCCTGCGCTGACCGTCGCTTCTCCCGCGGCGCAGCTCAGCTCAGCTCAATGCTGCGCTCGGAGCGCGCCCCAGTCGACGAGCGGGGCGCGGGTGTGCGCGGCGCGCATCTCGACGACCTTGCGATCGCCGAGCAGATCGCCGGCGACCTCGAAGGGCACCTCGCGATCGAACTCCCAGCGGCACGAGGTGAGGAAGAAGATGTGGCTCTTCGGCAGGGGATGGACCCCGCGCCAGAGCTGCGGGATGCGCAGCGTCGCCTCCATCGGCGTCGCGCCATAGACGCGCGCGCAGAGGCGTCCGGCGACGTCCCGCGCGTGCGGGAACGCTCGGAAGCCGAGGCCGAGCTCCTCGACCGTGGACGCGCCGGCGACGCTCATCGGGCCGTCGTAGAGCACCGCGCCCGCTTCGCCGCCGGGCACGAGCACCGGCTTGCCGTCGTCGCCGAGGCGCATCGCGGGCTCGCCGGTGTTGATCAGCCGCACCGTCGGCGGGCCGCTGCTCGCGAGGTGCCGCGGGATCGTGCGGGTGAAGATGCTCGCGAGGTAGCCTGGCAGCCCCCCGACCTGCCCGCGCACCGCCTCCGGCATCGCGTCGCGGCGGTGGTGGTAGTCGCTGATGATCTCGGCGTCCCAGCCCGTGCCCGCGAACGGCGCGAGGCGCCCCTCGGTCTCGACGAGATCGAAGTCGAGCGTCGGCGGCTGCGCGCCCTCGAGCGACGCGAGGTGCCGCAGCGACTCACGCACGCGGCGGATGCCGGTCGCGCGCGCCCAGCCGTTGCCCGTGCCGAGCGGCAGGATGCCGAGCGCCGGCAGGTCGACGTCGCGCGCGCGCAGCCCGGTGATCAGGCCCGACGCGGTGCCGTCGCCCCCGCCCGAGAGCAGGATGCGGGGCGGAGACGCGGCGAGCTTGTCGAGCATCCGGTCGGCCTCTTGGGCCGAGCTCGTCGCCACGATGTTCGCGCTCGGCAGCAGGGCGCGCATGTCGCGCACCATCGACTGTGAGCCGCTCTTCGCGTTGAGGTTGACGATCGCAGTGATGGGCACAGCAGCTCCCGGCTGCGGGGAGCATAAGCCTCCCGCGCGCGGCCTGCGCACGAACCGGCGTCACCGTTTGGTCATCTGTCGCCGAGGCTCGCCGGGCTCGCCGCGGGCAAGCGCGGCCCCCGTGCCCAGGAACCTTCGCTCTGATAACCTGTCCGAAGCGCATGGACGTCGCGCTCCTACGATCCTGGCGGCTGCTCCCGAGCGAGCGCGTCCTCTGGCATGGCGGGCCGGTGCGCGGGCTCTCGCGCGGGCTGCGCTGGCGGCTGCCGCCGCTCCTCTTCGGCGTGCTCGCCGCGGACAGCGCGCTCTTCGCCGGGCTCCTCTACGCGGCGGACATCCACGCGATGCGCCCGACGCTCTCGATGGTCGCGTACCTGGCGGTGACGGCGATCGCGTTCTACGTCGCGCCGTACTTCCTGCTCGACCCCTGCGAGTACCTCGTCACCGACCGCCGCGTGCTCTGGCGGCGCGGGCGCTTTCGCCGGACGATGGAGCGGCACGCCGTCACGCTCGCGCGCATCGCCTGGCACCCGAGCGCGCCGGGCGTCGGCCACCTCGAGCTCGAGCGCGCGGTGCCGTTCGGCCCGTTCAAGCGCACGCAGCGCCTCGTGCTGCACGACGTGAAGGCGCCCGACGCGCTCTTCGCGATCCTGCGCGACGCCGCCCCTTCGGAGCGCGCGGGCGACACCGACGTCAAGCTCGCCGACCGCCTCGACGCCGACGAGAGCCTCCTCTGGGGAGGCGCGCCCGAGCGCGTCGCGCTCGACTGGCGCGAGTGGTCCACGGCGATCGCGGGCGCGGGGCTGATGGCGTTCGCCGTGTTCTACGAGTGGCGCATGGCGTCGCAGCTGCTCGGCTTCGAGATGCTCGGGATGCAGGTGCGCTCGTGGACGTGGCTGTTCTTCTTCGCGAGCACCTTCCTCGCGTTCGGCACGCTGCTGACGATCGGCGCCTATCTGTTCTGGTACGGGCTCTTTCGCAGCCGCGCGATGGTGCGGGACACCGAGTATCTGCTGACCGAGCGGCGCCTGCTGATCCGCCGCGGGCGCACCGAGCTCAGCGTCG
>CAIUAC010000689.1 GCA_903896985.1 uncultured Sandaracinus sp. | reverse complement strand
GTCGAGCACTGCGTCTCGGAGATGCGCTCGGGCTTGGACCTCGTGGTCGAGCAGCTGCGCGTCGCCGCCGGGCATCGCCTCTCGTTCACGCAAGAGGACGTCGTGCTCCGCGGTCACGCGATCGAGTGCCGCATCAACGCCGAGGACCCCGCCGACGGCTTCCGCCCCGCGCCCGGCACCCTGACGAGCTGGTCGCTGCCCGACCTCGAGGGCGGCGAGGTGCGCGTGGACACGCACGTCACCGAGGGCTACGTCGTCCCGCCGTTCTACGACTCGTTGCTGTGCAAGGTGATCGCGCGCGGCGCGACCCGCGACGAGGCCTGCGATCGCATGGCGCGCGCCCTCCGCGGGCTCGTCTGCGAGGGCGTGCCGACGACCATCCCGATGCACCTGGCGATCCTCGCGAGCGACACCTTCCGCAAGAGCGAGCACACGACCCGCGCGGTCCCGGGCTGGCCCCCTCCGCCCTGACGCGGGACCTGTCGGGCGGGGCGCTGCATCCGTATTTCTTTTCGGAGGCGTCTGCTATAAGCCGCCGCAGTCCGAACACGAAAAAGGCGCCCGCGCGCCGCGCATCCCTGGAGGAGAGCATGATCGAGTTTGCGCCTGGAAACCTGAGGATCCCGAAGTGGACCCGGCCCGTTTACATGGTCGCGGCCGGCACGACCGACTTCCGCAAGAAGTACCCTGAGAAGAAGCTCGAAGAGCTCGCCATGATGGCGTTCCGCATGATGCTCGAGGAGAACGAGCTCAAGCTGGACCCGCTTCAGGTCAAGGGCTTGATCAACTACGCCGTCTACGGCGAGTTTGCGGATCACTTCCAGGACCAGCTCCTCTGCGAGTCGAAGGTCCACGACTATCTCGGCCTCGACCCGCTCTTCAACATCGGCGTCAAGACCGGCGGCGCGACCGGCGGCAGCGCGATGCTGACGGGCGCGACCTCGGTCGCCAGCGGACTCAGCGATTGCACGCTCGTGCTCGGCTGGGAGCGCATGGACGAGGTCAACACTTGGACGGGCAACTACTACATCGCCACGGCCGCGTGTAAGGACTTCGAGACGCCCCTCGGCCGCATCTACGCCAGCTACTACGCCACGATGGCGCGGCGCTTCGGCGAGATGTTCCACGTCAGCGATCAGGTGCGCGCGTCGATCGCGGTCAAGAACCGCGGCTACGCGTACAACTCGCCCTTCGCGCAGCAGTCCGGCAAGCACACCGTCGAAGAGGTCCTCGCGGGGAAGATCGTCAGCGATCCGCTCCGTTTCCTCGAGTGTTGCGCGATGAGCGTCGGCTCCTCGGCCGCGCTCCTCTGCTCGGAAGAGGTCGCCTACAAGCTCACCGACAACCCGGTGCGCTTCTACTCGGCGGGCGGCTCGCACACCCTCCGCACCGGCGACCGTCGCCCGATGCGGATTCCCCTTCTCCCGAACGAGACCGAGAAGGACTACGAGTGGCTGTACGAGGAGATGAAGAAGACCGACGGCCGCTGGCCGGGCTTCGAGTCCTTCGCGGCGGCGCGCTTCGCCTCGTATCTCGTCTACGGAATGGCCGGCATCACGAACCCGATCGAGGACTTCGATCTCGTCGAGACGCACGACGCCTTCACCATCTCCGATCTGCAGACCTACGGTGACGTCGGTCTCACGCAGTACGGCAAGGAGCAGAGCTACGTCACCTCGGGTGACTGCTACTTCACCAATCCGCACACCGGACTCCCGGGCAAGTGCCCGGCGAACCTCTCGGGCGGTCTACTCGGCACCATGCACGCCGTCGGCGCGACTGGCATCTTCCAGTGCAACGAGGTGTTCTGGCAGCTGCAGAAGAAGTACGACAAGTTCCACGGCGACCCGCAGATGTGGAGCCGCTACGGCAAGGAGAAGCCCGCCGACTGGGAGAGCCTCCAGCTTGCGGACCCGAAGAAGGGTCTCGCCATATCGCATGCGGGCGTCGGAAGTCATGTCACGTGCGCGGTCCTCGAGAAGGCCTGGTAGGAGAAGACCATGAGCGACAGAATTGAATTGAAGACTCCCCCGTCCCAATTCGACGTAGTCGGTGATGCGTGGGTCGTGCACAACCCGCGCTTCGGCGCCGAGGGAACGCACTTTCACACGTATGGCCTGCTCACTCCCTACTTCAAGGGTCTGACCGAGGGCAAGCTGATGGCCACGCACTGCGTGAACGCGAAGTGCCCCATCGGTCACGGCAAGGCGGACTCGTGGCTCCCGCCGCGCGCCGACTGCCCGGACTGCCATCAGCCGATGGAGTGGACGCAGGTCACCGATCCGAGCGGGTACATCTACTCGTTCACGCACGTCGAGCGCGGCGGCACGGGGCTCACGATCGAGACTCCGTACTACCAGATCGACGTCAAGATGCCGGGCGTCGGCACCATCGTGAAGAGCTATCTCGTGAACCGGACGCCGATCAAGATCGGCGACAAGGTCCGCGCGTGCTTCCTCACGGGCAAGGCCGCGTCCAACACCTGCCTCGACCTCTACTTCGAACTGATCTAGTAGTCGCTTCGGATGTCCCTCGTCCCGCTGGCCCCGATCGGCGATGCGCGTGAGCGCGTCGTCGATGACCGCACTTTCGCCGAGCAGCGCGCCGCGCTCGCAGTCCTCGAAGAGAGGCTGCACGCGCGGCGCCGCGAGGTGCACGCGGGGTGGGGCCAGAAGCAGGTCGACAGGGTCCACGCCAAAGGGAAGCTCACCGCGCGCGAGCGCCTCGAGGCGTTGAAAGACTCGGGCACGCCGCATTACGAGGTCGGCACCTTCGTCAACTACGGAGAGACCTTCGAGGGCGGCGTCACCTCGCCCGCGGCGGGCGTCGTCACGGCGATCGCGCGAGTCGAAGGTCGGCTCGTGATGGTGATCGCCAACGACAACACCGTCGCCTCCGGCGCCTGGTGGCCGCGCACGCCGGAGAAGATCCAGCGCGCGCAGGAGATGGCGCTGCGCCTCCGGCTGCCGGTGATCTATCTGGTGGACTGCAGCGGGCTCTTCTTGCCCGAGCAGTCGCGCGCGTTCCCGGGCAAGCGCGGCGCGGGGCATATCTTCAAGATGAACTCGCTGCTCTCGGCGAGCGGCGTGCCGCAGATCGCGGGCGTGTGTGGAGACTGCATCGCGGGCGGCGGCTATATGCCGATCATCAGCGACCGCGTCTACATGACGGAACAGGCTTACATGGTCATCGCCGGAAAGGCGCTGATCAAGGGCGCGAAGGCGCAGAAGATGACCTCGCTCGACATCGGCGGACCCGATGTGCATGTGCACCTGTCGGGCTGCGCGGACGAGCGCGTCCCGGACGACGAGGCGATGCTCTCGGCGATCCGCCTCGAGGTCGCGCGGCTGCCGTCGAGCGGCGCGGACTTCTACCGTGGCGGCATCGGCGCGCTCGACCCGCTCTATCCCGCCGAGGAGCTCGCGGGGCTGCTGCCCGTCGATCACCGCGAGGCGTATGACGCCAAGCAGGTGCTCGCGCGGCTCTGCGATCAGTCGCTCTTCTGGGAGCTGATGCCGGAGCTCGGCGAGGAGATGATCTGCGGAGTCGGGCGCATCGGCGGGCTCTACGCGGGCTTCGTCATCAACCGACAAGGGCTGGTGGGCGACCCTGAGCGCCCCGGCAATCGCCGCGCGGGCGGCGCGCTCTATCGCGCAGGGATCGCCAAGATCAGCGCGTTCTCGCGCGCGTGTGACTCGGACGGACTCCCGCTGATCTGGCTCCAGGACATCAGCGGCTTCGACATCGGCGCAGAGGCCGAGCGACAGGGCCTCTTGGCCTATGGCTCCAATCTCATCTACACGAACAGCACGAACACGACTCCGATGTTCACCGTGCTGCTCCGGAAGGCATCGGGCGCCGGCTACTACGCGATGGCGGGCCTGCCGTACGACCCGGTCGTGCAGCTCTCGACGTGCGTGTCGCGGCAGAGCGTGATGGAGGGGCGCACGGCGGCGATCGCGACGTACAACGCGAAGCTCGACGACGACTTCCGCATCGTCGCGAAGGACGACGCTGAGCGGCAGGCGGTGGTCGAGGGGATGGCGCGCGTCGAGCAGCGCCTCGAGCAGGACATGGACCCGTTTCAGGCGGCGCGCAGGCTCGACACCGACGAGATCGTGCCCGTCGCGGAGCTCCGCGCGTGGCTCGCGACGCTCGTCGAGGCGAGCTATCAGGGCACCGGCTATCGGCGCATCAAGAACCCGCGCATCTGGTCGATGCACGACCTGCAAGACCTCGTCGGTCAGGTGCGGTGAAGCCGATGAGCGCTGCCCATGTCTGATGGCTCGACCGCGACGCGGGTGACCCGGCCCGAGCTGACGGTGAAGCTGGCGATCCGCGGGGACGGCAAGGCGGTGCTCGAGAGCCCGTCGGTCGGGCTCTGGCGGGGCGCGCCGGAGGAGGGCGCGGTCGTCGTGCCGGGGCAGGCGCTCGGGGAGCTGGAGACGCTCGGCGTCATCACCTTGCTGCGCGCGCCGGCGACGGCGACGGGGCTCGTCATCGAGGTGCACGGGGCGCGCGAGGGGCGGGCGAGGCGGCCGGTGCAATACGGCGACGCGCTGCTCGTGCTCGAGTGGACCGACGCGGCGAGCGAGCTTGCGGCGACCGCGCAGGAGCGCGCCGACGCGCGCCGAGAGAGCGGCGTGCTCGTGTTCTGTACGCCCTCGAGCGGCCGCTACTACTCGCGCCCGGCGCCCGGCAAGGCGCCCTTCGTCGAGGTCGGCGACGTGATCAGCGCGGGGCAAGCCGTCGCGCTCCTCGAGGTGATGAAGACCTTCAACCGCCTGCAATACGGCGGTGACGCGCTCCCCGAGCGCGCGCGCGTCAAGCGCATCGTCCCCGCCGACGCGAGCGACCTCGCGCCGGGCGATGTGCTGCTCGAGCTCGAGCCGGAGTAGGGCGCGGACCGACAGCCTCCCGCGCGCCGAGTGGCAGCGCTCACAGCTCGACCCCGCCAACGCCGGGCGATGGGCCGCTCGAGAGCGAGGCGGCGCTCAGCGCCCGGTGAACACAGGCTCGCGCTTCTCGAGGAGCGCGGCGACGCCCTCGCGCGCGTCCGCGGTGTCGAGCGTCTCTGCCTGCGTGTACGCCTCGAGCATCGAGTGCCCGCGCGGCTCGTAGCCGAGCGCGAGGCGCAGCATGGCCTTGGTCTGGCGGACCGCCTGCGGGGCGTTGGCGGCGATCCTGCGGGCCATCAGGAACGACTCGTGCAGCACGTGCTCTGCGGGCATCGCGCTGAGCGCGTAGCCGAGCGTGACGCCCTCCTCTCCGCCGAAGAGGCGCCCGGTGAACAGCAGCTCCGCGGCGCGCTGCGCGCCGACGACGCGGGGCAGCGTGTAGGTGATGGCCATCCCGGGCCCGAGCCCGAGGCGACAGAAATTCGCGCCGTACTTGGCGTCCTTGGCCGCGAGCCGAATGTCGCAGAGCAGCGACAAGCCGAAGCCGCCGCCGACGGTGTGCCCGTTGAGCGCGCCGATCACGGGCACCTCGACGTGCAGCAATTCGAGGAACGGCTCGTACATCGCGTAGGAGCGCTCGTGCGGGAGCTTCACCGAGGCCGCGTCTTCGCGCTGGATCTGTGACTTGAAGTCGGCGCCCGCGCTGAAGCACTTGCCGTTGCCCGTGACGACGACGCAGCGCACGTCGCGGTCGCTCGCCGCGCGCCGAATCGCGGCGGTGAAGCCGTCGAGCACCTCGCTCGTCATGCTGTTGCGGTTGTCGGGGCGGTTCAGCGTGACGAGCGCGATGCGGTCGTGCACGGCGTAGAGGACGGCGTCGGACATGGGCGCGGTTCTACACCGGACGGCGCGGGCTTGCGATGGCGCATCGTGCGCCGAGGTGCGGCGTCGCGGAGCCGAGCTTCGATCGTCGCGCTCAGCCGCGCTCGACGCGATCGCGGCCGTTGGCCTTGGCGCGGTAGAGCGCCGCGTCGGCGCGCGCGATCAAGCTCGCGGCGTCGTCGTCGTGGGTCAACTCTGCGACGCCGATGGACGCCGTCACGCCCGGGATCACGCGCCCGTCCCGGAGGTTGACGGGGTTGCCCGAGAGCCGCCCGCGCAGGCGCTCGGCGGCGACCACGGCTCCCTCGAGCGGCGTGTCCGGGAGGACGATCGTGAACTCCTCGCCGCCGTAGCGCGCGCCGAGATCGGTCGGTCGAAGGCCCGTCAGGATCGCGCGCCCGACCGACGCGAGCACGGCGTCTCCGCCCGGGTGCCCGTAGGTGTCGTTGACGCGCTTGAAGAAGTCGATGTCGAGCGCGAGCAAGCAGAGCGGCGAGCCAGCGCGCCGATGCCGCTCGACGAGGCGCGACATCCGGGCGTCGAGCCAGCGACGGTTGTGGCAGCCGGTGAGCGCGTCGGTCCACGCCTCGCGCTCGAGGTCCACGCGGCGCTGCGCCTCGCGCTCCATCGTCTGCAGGTTCGTGCGCATGCGCTGCGCGAGCAGCAAGAGC
>CAIUAC010000688.1 GCA_903896985.1 uncultured Sandaracinus sp. | reverse complement strand
GTAGCCGTAGATCGCGCTCATCTTGTAGCCCGTGAAGAGGCCGCCCCACTCGGGCTCGAGGATGCCCGCGGGCAGGTAGAGCGAGGTCGCCGACGTCGCGGGGTTGTGCCACTCGGTCGCCGGGCCCGGCCCGCGGAAGTGCTCGAAGTTGTTCGCCGTCAGGCGCGCGTTGTCGTCCGTGACGACGACGAACATCTTGCTCGCCGTCGGGCGCAGCCAGTCACGCCAGGGCTCGCCGCCGCGGGCGTCCGTCGCGGTGTAGCCCGTGCTCTGACCGAGCGTGCCGAGGACCTGCTCGAGCGGCTGCGTGCTGAGGATCTGAACGTCCGAGTGGAAGAAGCGCGCGCCGTTGCCGCACGCGTCGTCCCCCGAGAGCGGAGGCGGCACGCAGACGGGGTAGATGCTGCCCGACACGGTGGTGCCGCGCTTCGAGAGCATGATCACGCGGTAGTCCACGCCCGACGAGTCGATGTACGCGGCGAACGCGTTGATGCCCGCCTTCACGTTCTCGATCTCCTGCGAAAGACTCGCGGAGTTGTCGACGACCCAGATGATGTCCGCCGGCAAGCGCTCGAGCACCGCCGCGGCGCTCGACGAGGTGCACGCCATGTCCGGATCGAACGGCATATCGAGGGGCGGCACATAGGCGTCGACGGGCCCGAGATCCGGCGCGTTTCCGCCGAGGTCGGTGAACATCGAGGCGTCCGGGAGCGACGGGACCACGCGCCCCGGAGTGCGCTTGCTGCACGCCCCGATAGCGAGCGTTGCGGCGAGCAGAAGCAGTAAAGAAAAGCGGCGTGCGACGGTAGGAGACGACGTCATCTCCCCTTCTTACCATTCTTGCGCCCGGCCGTCCGGGGCGTTCCCTCGACAAAACGAGCGCCTCGCCGACGCAATCCGTCGTCGTCGCTTCGGCCGCCCATCCGCGCTACCGTCTCCACCATCTGAATCGAGCCGCGCTGTCGCGCGTCTCTCCGAGTCAAACCATGCGCCACCACACCGCCTCTCTCTGTCGCTCGTGGCTCGCGGCCCTGCTCCTCTGCAGCACCGCGCTCGCGCTCACCGCCGTCGGCGTCAGCGCCCAAGACAACCCGGGGAACGACGTCGAGCCGCCTCCGCCTCCGCCCCCGCCACAGCCCGTCTTCACCGGACGCGACCGCGCGAGCGGCCAAGCGGGCAACGCGCTCGGCGCCCGCTTCGAGCTAGGCAACGGCGCCGTGCTCGTGCTGCCCGCCGGCAACCGCATCAGCTCCTCTCAGACCTTCAACTTCAGCGCGAGCCGCACCCCGTTCCGCCCGAGCGACGTCCTCGTCGGCTTCGTGCGACAGGGCGCCGTGCTCGCCTTCGACGGCCAGATCGACGCCTCCCGCGCGCCGGTCGAGGTCTCGATGCGGCAGCGCACGCTGACGGCGCGTCCGAACATGAAGTTCGTGCTCGCGATGGAGATCGCCGGCATCTGCAACGCGACCCACACAGCCCGCCTCGGCGGCCCGCTCTGCTCGCACTGGCGCACCCTCGACGCGCACCACGATCCGGCGACCGGCCGGGTCGTCGCGCAGCTGCCCGCGCCCGGCGGCTATCGCCTGGTGTTCGGCTGGATCCCCGACGCGCAGCCGGCGATGGTCGACCCCGCGAACCTGTAGTCGCCGAGGCGAATTCTTTACGGCGCGAGCGCTCCCGGTGCGTACCTGCCGGGACGAGCGGGACCATCGCGCGTCGTGCCGAACACGCCGCGAGTCGCCTGATTTCGCGGAGCTTCACCCATGACGACGACGGAGCCGGCTGCACGGCGCTCCGAGGAGAGCGCGACGGCCTCGGCCCCCCAAGCGGAGGCTGAGCGCATACTCGCCGAGGTCTTCGAGCACAGCCCGGAGGTGTTCCTGTGGGTCGATCCCGACCGCTCGGTCCGGTACTTCAACCGGACGGCGGCTGAGAAGGCGCTCGCCGTGCACGGGCTCGCGCTCCGCCGCGGCGACTCCATCGATCGGGTCCTGCGGCTGGCTGACCGCGCCGAGTTCGACAAGCACTTTCAGCGCGCGCTCGACGGCGAGGCGACGCGCGTCGAGAGGTCGTTCGCGGCGGGCGCGGACACGTTGCACTTCGACGTCGAGTACGAGCCGATGCGCACTGACGGCGCCGTCCGCGGCGTCTGCTTCACCGTCTCCGACGTCACCGCGAGCACGCGCGCGGCGGGGGCGCTCGTGCACGAGGCCGACGTCGTTCAGTACATGTTCGACGCGACGGACGCCAACGTCGCCGTCGTCGGACCGGACGGCAAGCTCCTCCGAATCAACGCGGGTTGGCGGCGCTTCGCCGAAGAGAACGGCGCCGGCGACGAGCGTACCTGGGGGGTGGGGGCTGACTACTTCGTGCGAGTCGACCCCGCGTGGGGAGACACGACGCGCGCCCTCGAAGCCGAGGGAGGCGTCCGCAAGGTCCAGCGCGGCGAGCTACGGCGGTTCTCCACCGAAGGCGCGTGCCACAGCCCCGACGGCGTGAGGCGCTGGTACACGATGCGCGCCCTGCCCATCGCAGAGCCGAAGGGCGCCGTCCTCGTCGCCTACGTCGACATCACGGCGACCGTCGCGGCGAACGAAGCCCTCCGCGAGACCGAGCGCACGCAGCGCGTGCTCGAGCGTCAGCTCTCGCAGGCGCAGAGGCGCGACAGCCTCGCCGTGATGGCGGCGGGGATCGCCCACAAGCTCAACAACCTGCTCGGCGCGATCCAGGGGAACCTCGAGCTCGCGCGCGGCGAGGTGAGCCCGGCGGTCGAGGCGATGCTCACCGACGCCGAGGGGGCGGCACAGCAAGCGGCGGCGCTCAGCGGCGGGCTGCTCACCTACCTCGGAGAGGACCGGCACCCGCTGCGACCCGGGCGGCTCGAGCGCGAGGTCACGGCCCTGCTGCCGTACTTGCGCACCGCGCTGCCGCCCGGCGTGCACCTCGCGCTTCAGCTCGACGGAGGCCTGCCGGTCTGCGCGGTCGACCCGGCGGCGCTGCGCGTCGTCGTCATCAACCTCGTCACGAACGCGTGGGAGGCCATCGCGCCCGCGGGCGGGACCGTACGAGTCACCGCCCGGCGAGTCAGCGCGTGGCCCGCCGAGGCGGGTCTCGAGCCCGGCGCCGCGCACGGCACGCGCGCCTGGGCGTGCCTCGAGGTGCGCGACGACGGCCCCGGCATGGACGCGGCGACGCGCGAGCGGCTCTTCGAGCCGTTCTTCACGACGAAGTCCGCGGGTCGGGGCCTCGGGCTCCCCGTCGCGCAAGGCATCATGCGCGCGAGCGGCGGGGCGATGGTCGTCGAGAGCGCGCTCGGCCGCGGGACGACGGTGCGCGCCTATCTGCCCGAGCTGCGCCGAGACGAGGTGCCCGAGACGCCTGGGCGGCCCGCGCCGCGCGACGCGCACTGGCCGGCAGTAGCGACCCCCGCGCCCGCGGGCACGGTGCTGGTCGTGGACGACGACGCCGGGATGCTGCGCGCGAGCGCGCGGATGCTGCGGCGCCTCGGCCTCGAGACGGTCGCCGTCGCGAGCGGCGAGGCTGCCCTCGCGGCCTTCTCGGCGCCCGGCGCCACGATCG
>CAIUAC010000687.1 GCA_903896985.1 uncultured Sandaracinus sp. | reverse complement strand
GCGCGCCCTCGACGACGAGCGCGAGCAGCGGGCGCGCAAAGGGGCGCGGCGTGTCGTCGAGCGCGGCGCGCTGCGAAGGCTCGAGCGGCGCGAGCACGAACTGCGCTGCCGGCGCCGCGAGCAGCTCGAAGAGCAGCTCCTCGCGCGCCCGCCCGAGCCTGCGGTCGAGGTCGAAGGGCGCGAGGGCGCCGACCTCGACGCGGCGCGCGAGAAACTCCTCTGCGTCGTGCTCGTCGGTCAGCTCGGTCACCGCGCGACGCTCGCGCCGAAGCTGCGCGACGACGCGGCGCGCCACATCGCCCACGAGGGCGCGCACATCACCGTCGCGCAAGACGAAGCGCGCCTCCACGGCGCCCGGGGACGTGCCCGAGATCGTCAGCACGCCGTCGCTCTGCCGCAGCGCGAGCGACGCGAAGACGGCGACGAGCCCCGCGTCACCGACCGAGCCGCTGCGCGCCTGACCGTCGCCCGTGAGCGTGCCGATGCCCGACCCGAGCGGCGCGGCGGCGGCCGAGCTACGGCTGCGCGCGGGCGGCGGGAGCGTGCTGCGGCGGTGCACCTGCGAGGCGCTCCGCGCGAGGCGCGCGCTCGTCGTCGTCGTCACGATGGGCCCCTCGCGCGGGTCGAGCTCCGAGTCGAGGTCGTCTGCTTGCCCAGCGTAGGAGCCGGGCGACGAGCCCCCGGCCGAGACGCCCGTGCCGCTGCCGGTCTTCGGACGCTCGCTCGAGCCGCTGCCAGACTTGGGGCGCTCGCTCGAGCCCGTGCCGGTGCCCGAGCTGAGGCCGGGGTTCGTGGACGAGGGCGACGGATCGAAGCGACTCGAGCGCGGCGTGAAGGGCCCCGGGGTGCGCGACGCCAAGACCGAGGCGCTCGGCGTGCGCGTCGGCGCCGGAGTTCCGCCCTGCGAGACGACCGGACCGATGTGCGTGAACGACTCGAGCGGGTCCTCGTCCGGCATCTCGAACGCCGCGCTGACGTCCTCGAGGAGCTCGTCGGGCACGAGCCTCTCGGGCGGCTCGTTGCCCGCGGCGAAGCCGAGATCGAGGGGCTCTGCGCCCGGAAACACGCGCTGATCGGCCGCAACGAGCAGCGCGTGCAGGAGCGGCGAGATGTCGCTCGCGGGGGGCGGCGCCTGCGACGCGCGCCTGCCTGGGCTCGCCGAGTCGTCACCGAAGACGGGCTCGAAGGCGTTCGCTGAGGTCGGCGAGATCGAGGGCGGGCGCGTCGGCGGCCCCATGATCGAAGACATCATCAGCGGCTGGCCGTCCGAATCGAGGCGCAGCGTGCGCTCGGGCGCGGTCAGCCCCGGCGCGAAGTCCAAGGTGCCCTTGCTCGGACGCGAGAGGAAGGGCGGCGGCGTCAGCGCAGGCTCGGAGAGCGCGTGCAGGCGGCTCTCGGCGGGCGCGAGGAACGTCTCCACCTTGCGGACGAGGCGGTCGATCGCGACGGGGCGCGGGTACCAGCCGTCGGCGCCACGCAGCGACGCGCGCGCCGAGTCGAAGCCCGAGCCCTCGGGCGAGCCGAGCAAGATGACGGGCACCACCGACGTCGCCGCGACCGTGCGGAGCGCGCTCAGCGCCTCGAGCCCGCCAGGCGCGTCGGCCGCGAGGATGATCAGCGCCGCGTCGGTCGCGCCGCTGACGTCGGCGACGCTGCGCTTGACGACGACGAGGCCACGCTCGCGGAGCGCCGCGCGGATGGCATCGCCCTCTGTCGGGTCGGCGACCTCGATGCGGTGGATAGCCACGGGCGAGCGGAGTGTATCAGGACGCGGAGAGAACCGCTGCGTCAGAGCATGTTGACGGG
>CAIUAC010000686.1 GCA_903896985.1 uncultured Sandaracinus sp. | reverse complement strand
GCCATCGCCGTCAGCGCCGCAGCGAGCCGCGACAGGCGCTTTGCGCTGGCGTGCGCGAGACACGCGAGCGCGGTCATCACGCTCGTGCCGTTCATCACAGCCAGGCTCTCTTTGGGCGCCAGCACGAGAGGCTCGAGGTCGAGCGCCTCGAGGACGCTGGAGGCCGGCTGGGTGAGCCCGTTGAAGCGCAGTTCACGCTCTCCGACGAGCGCAGCCGCGACGTAGGACAAGGGAGTGAGGTCGCCACTCGCGCCTACCGAGCCTTCCGAGGGAATTACGGGCAAGGCACGTCGCGCGGCGAGAGTGCAGAGGCGCTCGATGAGCTCTGGACGCACGCCGGAATAGCCACTCACCAGGGAGGCGGCGCGAATGAGCAACACCGCAGCCGTCTGTTCGTCGTCGAGCGGGCGCCCAGTTCCTACTCCGTGGTAGCGCAGCAGGTTGAGCGGCATGAGCACCGCAACGTCAGTCGGCACGGCGTTCTCACAAGAGGCTCCGAAGCCGGTGGTCACCCCGTAGACTGGCGGCCCGTGGGCGACCCGCTGCGCGATCCACGCAGCCCCCTGCCGGAGCCGAGCGCGCAGCGCTTCGTCTGTGCTCAGCATCGGTATTCCGCGCCCTGCGGCGACGTCGACGACGTCCTCGATGGTGATCGGTCCAGCCCCCAATACGACCGCGCGCTGCTCGCTGCTCATGGCGTCTCCCAGAACTCGAAGAAGTTGAACCAGTTGTCCGGGGCGAGTCGGACGTAGTGCTCGAGTCGCGTCGCGAAGCGCTGCACGACGTCGTGCAGCGCCTCTTCGCGCGCCTTGCGCGGTAACACGAGTTGCTCTTCGAACGCCTCGCAGTGGAGGTGGTATACGTTCGGTGCGTGGTGGAGCCCGAAGACCAAGTAGATTGGGCAGCGGAGCGTGGACGCCAGGAGGAACGGGCCCGTGGGAAACCGCGCGCGTCCGCCGAGAAAATCGACGGTGACGGTGCGGGCGCCCGCGGTGACGCGGTCCCCCAACACCGCGATGAACTCTCCGCGCTCGATGCGCTCTTTGATCTGCAGCACGAAGTCGACGCTCCCCGTGTCGATGGCGATGACCCGCGCGTTCGTCTTCGGATCGAGGCTCTCGAGCACGCTGTTGACCATCTTCGCGTTGCGGAAATACCCCAGCGCGTTGATGGCCATTCGGTACTCCTCTCCCTGAATGCGCATGGCCTCGAAACTACCGAGGTGCGCGCCGAGGAGCACGGCGCCGCGCCCGGCCTCTCTCAGCTTGACGAGGTGCTCGTGGCCGGTGCGAGTGACCTCGAAGTGCTTCGTCCGTCCCATCACGAGGAACACTCGATCGAGCGACACCTGGCAAAAGCGCAGGACGTGCTCGAAGACTTGGCGGGCAGTGACCCGCTCGTGAACTCGGGCGAGATAGGCCCGCGAGACACGGCGCACGCGCGCGTCGAACACCGTGTAGTGAAACGCCACGAGCGCGACGATGGCGCGAGCGGGCGCCCTGCCGAGCATGGTGCACGCGACGGCGAGGGCGCGAATCCCCAGCAAAGTGCCGCGCTCTCGGACGTCGAGCCAGTTGGGGGCGCTCATGGGAGCAGCGCCTCACGCCGGCGAGCGCGTCCCGTGAGCAGCAGCAGAATCGCTCCGACGACCAACCGCGTGTGCATCCAGCTGATGAGGGCATTGTCGCGAAACATACGGAAGTGCGACACCCCACCTTCGCTTCGCGTGAGATAGCGGACGCGCGTCGGCACGTTCATCACCGGCAAGCCGCGCCAGACGAGCCGCACAGCGATCTCTGGGTCGAAGTCCATCGCGTCGCCCCAGGCGTCGGCGAGCACTGCCGCTTGCACTGGGTAGACGCGGAAGCCGCACATCGGATCGTGGACGACGCGCCCGAAAGTCTCGAGGTTCGTCCACATCTGTGTGAAACGCCGCCCGAAGCGCCGCGCCGCCGGAGCAGTTTCGTCGAAGACGGGCGCGCCGAGGATGACCGCGTCGGGGTGCGTCGCCGCGAGCGCACAGAACCGCGGGACGTCCTCGAGCGCGTGCTGACCATCAGCGTCGATTTGCAGCGCGTGCGTGTAGCCGAGCTCCACCGCGAACCGCAGCCCGGTCTTGACCGCGGCGCCCTTGCCGCCGTTGCGATCACGATGCCGCACTCGCGCGAGCCCGTCCCGCGCGAGGGCGGCGACCGCTTCACGCCCAGCTGCCGCGCTCCCGTCGTCGATCACGAGGACGTCGAGGTCATGCGCGCGAAGGCGCTCCGCGACGCGACGAATCGTGTCGGGGTTGTCGTACGTCGGGACGAGCGCGCAGAGGCGAAACGGGCGCGGCGCTTCAGGCACCGCGCTCATGGTCCGCCAACCTCGCTCGGCTGTCCGTCACTCGGCGGGGCGTCGTAGTAGAGCGACCCTGACGCGCAGGGGGCGCCGTCGCGCTCCACGGTGAACGTGACGCGGTGCTCCACGCGCTCGACTCGCACGATGAGGTCGTCGCCCGGCAACACCGGCTTGCGGAACTTGAGCCGCACGATGCGCCGCGGGTGCCGTAGCTCAGGCCAGCGACGGCGCACCGCGCCGAGGACGAGCGTCTCGAGCTGTACGACGCCCGGCAGGACGGGGTGCAGGGGGAAATGGCCGGCGAAGGCGCGGGCGTCGATCGGGATGTGCACGTCGAACGCGCCTCCCTCGCGCTCTCGGAGTGAGAGGTCCGCGCCCGGGTGCGGTTGGGGGTGGGGCGCGCCGTCGCCGAGCATCGCGAGCAGGTCTTCGCGCTTGAGCGTGCCTGTCGCGTCGCGAGG
>CAIUAC010000685.1 GCA_903896985.1 uncultured Sandaracinus sp. | reverse complement strand
GCGTCGCCGCGCCGAGGCTCGTCGTGACGATCGCCGCCGTGCGCGAGCCGGCGTGCGGCAGCCCCAACGCCTCGACGGCGCCGCGCATCCGCTCGGCGACGAGGGCCGCTGCGGCCGCGTTGGTGTCGGGCAAGACGGCGGCGAACTCCTCCCCGCCGTAGCGGCAGAGCAGGTCTCCTCCGCGCCCGACCGCGCCGCTCAGCGCCGCGGCGATCCGCCTCAGGCAGTCGTCCCCCGCGAGGTGTCCGTAGGTGTCGTTGAAGAGCTTGAAATGATCCACGTCCATCATCAGCACCGAGAGCGGCGCGCCGCTGCGCGTTGCCCGGCGCCACTCGCGCTCGATCAGCTCGTTGAAGCTGCGCCGATTGGGGATGCCCGTCAGCCCGTCGATCGACGAGAGGTTGCGCAGCAGGTCGCGCGCTCGCTTCAGCTCGAGGTGCGTGCGCACCCGCGCCTGCGCGACCGCCACGGAGAACGGCTTGGTGATGTAGTCCACGGCGCCCGCCTCGAGCCCCGCCGCCTCGTCCTCCACGTCGGTGCGCGCCGTCAGGAAGATGACCGGGATGTCCTCGGTCTCGGGTGCCGCGCGCAGCCTGCGCAGCACCTCGTAGCCGTCCATCTCGGGCATCACGACGTCGAGCAAGATCAGCTGCGGCCGCGGCTCCTTCGCCGCCATGCGCAGCGCGTCCTCGCCGTTCGTCGCGACCAGCACCTGATGCTCGCCGCGCAGCGCAGCGCCGATGATCTTGATGTTCTGGAGCGAGTCGTCGACCACCAGAATTCGGGACTTCTCTTCGGCGCTCATGCGTCCTCCTCCGAGCCGTAGGCCGCGAGCCCGAGCGCCTCTTGCAACCCCATCAGGGTCGCGAGCGCGCCCTCGAAGTCGAAGGTGCCGACCTGCTGAGTCAGGGTCGCGGCGGCCGCGCCGTGCACCGTCCCGCGGAGGAACTGCCCGAGCTTCTCTGCGGTCTCCTCCGCGTCGAACGCCTGCTCGCCGAGTTGCTCGCGGAGGCGCGCGGCGAGCGGCGCCAAGAGCGCTGCCTCCGGGGCGTCCCGCGGCGCTGCCGAGACTTGCGCCTCGGGCTCGTCGTCGCCCTTCAGGATCGCGGCCGCGCGGAGCACCTGCGCGAGGCACACGGCGACCCTCTCCGTCACCTCGAGCGGGACCGCGCTCGCGTCGGCGATGGCGGCCGACTCCCACGCCACGGCCGCCTGGTAGAGGTCGATCGCCGAGAGATTCCCGGCGGAGCCTTTGAACGTGTGCAGCAAGCGGAGCGCGAGCGCCGCGTCGCCCGCCGCGAAGGCCCTCGCGACCTCGGCGACGAGGTCGGCGTAAGTCTCCGCGAAGCCGATGAGGAGCTGCCGCAGCAGGCTCGCGTTCCCCGCGAGCCTCCTCAGCGCGCTCGGCACGTCGATGCCGGGCAGCTGCTCCGGCAGCCCACCTTGGCCGGGCTTCGCGGGCCGCGTCGAGGCGCGCGCCGGCGCGACGGAGCCTCGCGGCGGTAGCCTCGAAGGTCGCCCCTGCGGCGGGATCCAGCGGCGCAGCGCGTCGAAGAGATGATCGACGTCGATCGGCTTCGTCACGTAGTCGCTCATCCCCGCCTCGAGGCACTTCTCGCGGTCGCCCTTCATCGCGTGCGCGGTCATCGCGATGATCGGCAGGTCCTTGTGCCGCGGCTCCGAGCGGATGACGTTCGTCGCCTCGAAGCCGTCCATCACCGGCATCTGCACGTCCATCAGCACCGCGTGGAACGTCGCCTTGCTCACCGCGACCACGGCTTCGTGGCCGTTGCGCGCGATCGTGACCACGAGCCCCGCACCCTCGAGCAGCTCCGTCGCGACCTGCAGGTTGATCGCGTTGTCCTCCGCGAGGAGCACGCGCGCGCCCCCGAGATGGGCGCGAATCGCGTCGTCGCCCGCCCCCCGATGCCGCGGCCGAACGGTCTCCTGGGGCTTGCCGAAGACCTCCATGATCGTGTCGAAGAGCATCGACTGCTTGATCGGCTTGAACAGGAACGCCTCGACGCCGACCGCCTCCGCGCGCCGGATGTCCTCATCGCGGCCGAACGCCGTCATCATGATGATGTGCGCGTCGGCGGTCCTCGGATTGCCCTTCAGGATCGCCGACGCGCTGATGCCGTCGAGCTCGGGCATCCGCCAGTCCATGATGATCAAGTCGTAGGGAGTGTCGGTGTCGGCACCCGCCCGGACCGCCTGAACAGCAGCATTTCCGGAGCTCACATCGGTGCACTCGAGGCCGAAGGACCCGAGCATCTCGCTGACGATCAGCCGCGAAGTGTCGTTGTCGTCGACGATGAGCGCGCGCATTCCGCGGACGTCCACCGGCAGCGCGAAGCTCGTCTCGAGCTCCAGACTCTGACGCTCGAGCGTCACGACGAAGAAGAACGTGCTGCCGTGTCCGGGCGTGCTCTCGACGTCGATCTTCCCGCCCATCAACTCCACGAGGTTGCGGCAGATGGCGAGTCCGAGGCCCGTCCCACCGTATTTGCGGGTCGTCGACGTGTCCGCCTGCATGAACGGCTGAAACAGCCCAGCGACCTGCGCGGGGGTCATCCCGATACCCTGGTCCGACACCGAGAATCGAACGGTCGCCCGCGTGTCGCTCGACTCGAGGCACTCGATCTTCACGACGACCTCGCCCTCGTCGGTGAACTTGATCGCGTTCGTCGTGAGGTTGATCAGCACCTGCCCGAGCCGCAGCGGGTCGCCGAGGAGCGCGCGAGGCACGGAGTCGTCCATCGCGAGGATCAGCTCGATGTTCTTCGCCGAGGCCCTGCCGCTGAAGAGATCGGAGAGCCCCTCGAGCAGCCCCCTCAGATCGAACGTCGTACTCTCGAGCTCGAGTCGCCCGGCCTCGATCTTCGAGAAGTCGAGGATGTCGTTGATCAGGTCGAGCAGGGAGTGCGCAGAGCTCTTGATGACGTCGACGTAGTTGCGAATCTTCGGCGCGAGCTCTTGCTTGGAGGCCAGCCCGGACATCCCGATGATCGCGTTCATCGGAGTGCGAATCTCGTGGCTCATGTTGGCGAGGAACTCGCCCTTCGAGCGGTCTGCCGCCTGCGCGCGCGCTCGCGCATCCTCCGCTTCGGTCACGAGCCGCGCGTTCTCGAGCGCGATGGACGCGAGCTGCGCGAAGCGCTCGAGCATCTCGACGGAGGTGGAGTCGAACGTCTTGCCGGTGCCGCGCTCGTGCATCAGCCCGATGACGCCGCTCACGCCCCGCGGTCCCGGCAGCGGCACGGCGACCACCGCCTCGAGCAGCTCGTCGTCTACCTCGCCGCCCTGCTCGCTCCAGTCTCGATAGTCAGTCAGCAGGAGCGGGCGCTCGGTGCTCCAGACGTGCGTCGAGCAGCGCGTATGGGCCGTCGAGTCGCTCCTGCCCGCGGCGCGAAAGAGGCCGAAGCCCGAGCGGTGCTCGAGCGTGCCGTCCTCCTCGCGCAGCAGGCAGAGGAAGCCGTGCCGCGCGTCGAAGAGCGCGGCCGCGCGCCCGAGCAGATCGTGCAGCAGCTGCGCAGGATCCGTCCGACGGATGAGCGCGGGAGTCGCCTGGTTCAGCGCGTCGAGGAAGTGCTTCTGTCGATTCTCGGCGACGACGCGCGCCTCGAGCTGCGTCAGCAGCTCCTCCATCTTGACGAACTGCGCGACGACGAGCTTCGCGGAGATCTCCGATGCGCGCCGCGACACGCGCACCTCCTCGAGCAGCAGCGCGTTCTCGTCGACCAACTCCTCGTAGGTGCGCGGACGTCGGTTCGGTCGAGCGGTCACGACGACACCTCCGAGCCTCGACTCGCGGTCGGCTCGGCGAGCAGCCGCAGCGCGAGCGTGGCGGCGCGCTCGAGCACGTCGCGGCCGTGCGCGCCCTGAACGCCCACGATCCCGATGGACGGCGTCGGCGTATCGAGCACGAGCGGCATCGCCTTCAGCAGGTATGGCAGCCCCGCCGCGTGGTCGAAGCCGCTGCTCGCCAAGG
>CAIUAC010000684.1 GCA_903896985.1 uncultured Sandaracinus sp. | reverse complement strand
GTCTTCGAGCCGTTCTTCACGACGAAGGACCTCGGCAAGGGCACGGGGCTCGGCCTCGCGACCGTGTACAGCATCGTCGACCGCAGCGGCGGCAGCGTCGAGGTGCAGAGCGAGCTTGGGCGCGGGACGACGTTCACGATCTGGCTGCCCCTCGCGAGCGACGAGCCGACCGCGGAGGCGCCTGCTCCCGCGCGGAAGGTGGTCTCGGGCAACGAGACCGTGCTCCTCGTCGAGGACGAGCCCGCCGTGCTGCGGGCGGCGGCGCGCATCATGCGGCTCGCGGGCTACTCGGTGCTCACGGCGACCGGCGGGGTCGAGGCGCTGCAGCTGCTCGCGCGGCGCGAGGACCGCGTCGACGTGATGCTGACGGACGTGATGATGCCTGGGATGGGCGGCCGGGAGCTCGCGTCCAAGGTCAGGGAGCTCCGACCGGAGGTGAAGGTGCTGTTCACCTCGGGCCTCACGGACGACGCGGCGCTGCTGAGTGGGGCGCAGGGCGGCGCGACCCACTTCCTCAGCAAGCCGTATCAGGCGGCTGAGCTGACCGGCGTCGTCCGGGCGGTGCTCGACTCGCGCGACGCTGCCCCCGCGCCCTGAAGCGTCCGACGCCGCGTACGCGCGCGGGCCTAGTCGCCGAGCCTGTCGGCGTCGACGTTGCGCCCGGTGAGCAGCACGACGAGGTCGCCGTCGAAGTGCCGCGCCCAAGCCCGCGCAAACGCGACACCGACGGCCGCGCTGCCCTCGAGGACGACGCCTAGCTCGTCGCGGGCGAAGCGCATCGCGCTCGCCAAGTCGCGCTCGGAGACGGTGACCATCGTCAGCGCCGAGAGCGCCCGCACGTGCGCGAAGGTCGTGCGCGCGACGCCGCCCTCGAGCCCCTCGGCGAGCGTCGGCACCGCCGCCTCGAAGCGCTCGATCGCCGCGCCGCGCGCGAGGGACAGCAGCATCACCGGGCTCACTTCGCTCTGCGCCCCGATGAGCCGCAGCACGCTCTTGCGCGCGCTGCGGGCCGCGTCGAGGCCGAGGAGCAGCCCGCCGCCCCCGACGGGCGTGACGATCGCGGCGCACTCTGGGAGCGCGTCGAGCACCTCGAGCCCGAGGGTGCCGCCGTTCCCGCAGGCGACATACGGGTCGTCATACGGCGAAACGAAGCGGGCGCCGGTGCGCGCGGCGTCCCGGAGCGCGGCGTCCTCGGCGCCGTCGTAGCCGACGCCCTCGACCTCGATGATCTCCGCGCCGAGCGCGCGAATCCCCTCGACCTTCACGCGCGCCGCGCTCGCGGGGACGTAGACGCGCACGGGCAGCCCGAGGGCGCGCGCGGCGTACGCCATGCCGAGCCCGTGGTTGCCCGCCGACGCCGCGACGGCGCCTCGGGCGCGCACCTCGTCGGCGTAAGCGCTCAGCGCCGCGAGCGCGCCGCGCACCTTGAACGAGCCGGTGTGCTGCTCGGTCTCACGCTTGATCCAGGCTCGCTCGCCGAGGCGCGGCGCGCGCTCGAGCGGCGTGCGCACGACGTGCGGCGCGACGGCGGCAGACGCGGCGGGGAGGTGTCGCTCGAGGTCGATGGTCCAGGCTGGGCTCGTCACGGAGGCCAGCGTACACGCTGGCGCCAGGCGGGGCGCTCGACACGCTCACGCAGCTTCGCACGACACGCTCACGCAGCTTCGCGCAGCCCGATCAGGCGGCTTCGCGCTCACCGACCGCGCTGGCGTCGGCGGCGTTCGCGTCGGTGTAGCCCTCGCCGCGCGCGTAGTCGCTGAGGCGGCGCTGCATCGCGCGGCGGGCGCGGTGCAGGCGCGACATCACGGTGCCGATCGGGCAGCCGAGCGCGTCCGCGACCTCTCGGTAGCTACGGTCCTGCATGTCGACGAGCACCAGCACGGCGCGGAAGTCTGCCGGCAGCGCGGCGAGCGCGGCGCTGACCTCGTCGCCGAGCGCGACGCCATCGATCGCGGCGACCGAAGCGCGCGTCTGTGGTTCGACGACGACCTGCGCGAGCACCTCACGCTCGCGGCGCTTGCGGCGCCAGCCGTTGATGAAGGTGTTGACGAGGATGCGGTGCAGCCACGCGCGCCCGTTCGAGCCCGGCTCGAAGTGATCGCGGAACTGCCAGGCGCGCATCCCGGCCTCTTGGAGGAGGTCGTCGGCCTCGGACTGCGAGCCCGCGAGGCGCACGGCGGCGCCGCGAAGCTCGAGGAGATACGGCAGCACGCTCCGCTGAAAGTCGGCGCTCGGCATCGTCACGGTCTGCACCGTCTGGCTCGGCATCGTCACGGTCTGCACCGTCTGGCTCGGCACCGTCTGGCTCTGCACCGTCTGGCTCTGCACCGTCGTGGTCTGCATCGTCATCGCTTGGCCTCCGGTGGACTGCGTCACGGAGGCGATGAATCGCAACGGCCGTGCCACGCCTTTCGATGGGCGAATCCGCGAGAAAACGAAGCAATTTCGTGGAGGCGAGGCGCCCTCTCCTGCCAGCTTGACGCGCGACAGCCCCGCGGCTGCGTCATCCTGTCAGCGGCGCTGTGTCCGAGCGCCCGCGGCGATGGCCGCCTCGCGACACGCAGTCAGCGCGTCGGGCAGCGCGTCGGCGACCTCGTGCGCGAGCAGCCCACGGTCCGCGCGCGCAGCGAGCGTCCCGGCGACGGCGTGCAGCACGACCGCCGCGGTCACGGCGTCGAGGAGCGCGGTGCCGCTCTGCCCCGCGAGCTGCGCGGCGATGGCGCCAGCGAGCACGTCCCCGGTGCCTGCGACGCCGAGCGCGGGCGTGCCCTCCGCGCAGACGCGCACCTGGCCATCCGGCGTCGCGAGGAGCGTGCGCGCGCCCTTGAGCACGACGAGGTGCCCCGCGCGCTCGGCGAGGCGCGCAGCCGCGGCGAAGCGGTCGTTCTGCACCGCGCTGACGCTCGTCCCGAGGAGGCGCGCCGCCTCGCCCGGATGCGGCGTCAGCACGCGCTGCGCCGAGGCGCTGCGGAGCAGCTCGGGCTCTGCGCCGAGCGCGGTCAGCGCGTCGGCGTCGAGGACGCACGGGACCGGCAGCGAGAGCGCGAGCGTCCGCGCGAGGGCGTCCGCGTAGCCGAAGCCGGGGCCGAGCACGGCCGCGCGCTTGCCCTCGCAGAGCGCGACCGCGGCG
>CAIUAC010000683.1 GCA_903896985.1 uncultured Sandaracinus sp. | reverse complement strand
CTGCTGCGCAACACCGTGGACGCCGCAGTGCAGCGCGCGCGGGGCTGACCGACGACCTTGCGAAGCGGTACGAGCGCCCGTGCCGGCTGGCGATGAGCCGCCGCGCGAGCGCCCCGCCGCTCAGCCCATGAAGCGCTCGATCAGCCGATCGAGCTCGTCGAGCGAAGAGTAGGGCACCGTGATCTTGCCCTTGCCGTCGCCCGTGTCGTCGACGCGAATGCGCGTGCCGAGGGCGCGTGAGAGCCGCTCCTCGAGGTCGCGGACGTTCGCGCTCTTCTTCCCCGCGGCGCCGTCGTTGGTCTTGCCCTGCGCGGCGTCGCGCGCGCGGCGCTCGGTCTCGCGCACGCTCCACTGCTTCGAGACGGCGGCAGCGGCGAGCTTCTCCATCGTCTTCGTGTCGCCTGCGCCGAGCAGCGCGCGACCGTGACCCTCGGTGAGCACGCCGGCGGTGATGCGCGCGAGGACGCTGTCGGGCAGCTTGAGCAGGCGCAGCAGGTTGGCGACCGTGCTGCGGTCCTTGCCGACTCGCTGCGCGACGGTCTCCTGCGTGTGACCGTCCTCGTCGATCATGTGCTGGAAGCCGCGCGCGACCTCGAGCGGGTTGAGGTTCTCGCGCGAGAGGTTCTCGATGAGCGCTGCCTCGAACGCCTGCGCGTCGGTGAGCTCGCGGACGAAGACCGGCACCTCGCGGAGCCCGGCGCGCTGCGCGGCGCGCCAACGACGCTCGCCCGCGATGATCTCGTAGCCGCCCTGCGCGCGCTTGCGGACGAGGATCGCCTGCACGATGCCGAGCGTGCGAATCGTCTGTGCGAGCTCTTCGAGCGCCTCTTCGTTGAAGTGCGTTCGCGGCTGCCCACGGTTCGGATGGACGTCCTCGATGGGCGCGTTGAAGCCCTGCGCGGACAGCGCGAGCTGCGGCTTCGATGCGGGAATCAGGGCGTCGAGCCCGCCTCCGAGGCGGGGCTTCTTCGTCGGTACGGTCATGCTGCCTCTGCTACGGCGCGCAGCGTCACGCGCCCTCTGAGCCTTCGAGGATCTCTCGCGCGAGGCTGAGATAGCTGTTCGCGCCCTTGCTCGCCGCATCGTAGAGCACGACGGGCTTGCCGTGGGACGGCGCCTCCGCGAGCCGGATATTGCGCGGGATGACGGTGTCGTACACGAGGAAGTGCTTGCGCACCTCGTCGGCGACCTCGTTCGCGAGGTTGTTGCGCGGGTCGAACATCGTCAGCAACACGCCGCGGATCGCGAGCGTCGGATTGAGCGCACCGCGCACGCGCTCGATGGTGTCCATCAGCTGCGCGAGCCCTTGGAGGGCGAGGTACTCGCACTGCATCGGCACGATGACGGAGTCCGCCGCGACGAGCGCGTTCAACGTCAGCAGGTTGAGCGAAGGAGGGCAGTCGATGACGATGTAGTCGTACGAGTCGCGCGTGCCCTCGAGCGCCTCGCGCAGCCGCACGGCGCGGTCGTCCTCGCTGACGAGCTCGAGCTCCGCGCCCGCGAGGTCGGTCGTCGCCGTCATCACGTGGAGCTGCGGCAGCTCCGTCGTCAGCACTGCGTCGCGCATCATCGCCTCGCGCAGCAGCACCTGATAGGTGCCGCACGGCGACGCGCGCCCGGGGCGGCCGACGCTCGTCGAGGCGTTCCCCTGCGGGTCCATGTCGACGAGCAGCACGCGCTGTTCCGCGACGGCGAGGCTCGCGCTCAGGTTCACCGCCGACGTCGTCTTGCCGACGCCGCCCTTCTGATTGGCGATCGCGATCACGGTGCTCATGGCGGTCGCCTTCCTAGCACGGACTGAGCCCCAACGAGCGCGCCCACGGTCCCCGACAGCGCCCGACAGAATTCGACGCCGCTAATTTGGGCGACGTAAGCTGAGGTCGTATGGTGTCTGCAGATGTAGGACAACGTAGTCGCTGGTGAGTGGCGGCACGATATGTACCTCGGAGGAACTCTCTCATGCGCAACGGCCCCAACCACTACAAGTCGATCGAAGAGTTCGAGCGCGAAGAAATCCGCCCCGGCGAGAAGCTCGGCTGGTCGCTCGAGGACTTGATGGAAGAAGCCAAGTTCCACGCTGAGCACGACTACTCGTTCGAGAAGGAGCCGGAAGAGCTCGACTTCGGCTGAGCCGCCGCTCCCGTTTCGTTCTTTGTGCGCCCGCGCCGTCCTCCCGGACGGGCGTGCACTCCGCGAACCGCCTCGCCCGGCGGCCGCGGAGCGTGGGCCTGACACGTCAAAGCAGGCTGAGAGCCCACCGGGGTCGCCCCCTCGGTGGGCTCGTTCTTTTTTCAGCGTGCGCGAACGCCGCCCCAGCGCTTTACCGCGGCGACCTTCGCCCCCATAGTCGCGCGCCATGAAGTTCGAGAACGTCAGTATCCAGGGCCTCGGCGTCGTCGACGCGCCCGATGTCGTCACGTCGGCCGACATCGAAGAAGAGCTGCGTCCCGTCGCGGAGCGCCTCGGGGTGAACCCGAATATGCTGACCCAGGCGACGGGCATCCAAGAGCGTCGCTTCTGGCCGCTCGGCACTGCACCCTCGACCGCGGCGTCGATGGCCGCCGAGCTCGCGCTCGCCGACTCCGGTGTCGACCGCGGCTCCATCGGCGTGCTGATCAACACGTCGGTCTGCATGGACTTTCTCGAGCCGTCCACTGCGGCGATCGTGCACGGCAACCTCAAGCTGCCGTCGTCGTGCTTGAACTTCGACCTGCGCAACGCCTGCCTCGGCTTCGTCAACGCGATGCAGGTCGCCGGCAACATGATCGAGATGGGGCAGATCGACTACGCGCTGATCGTGGACGGCGAGCAGAGCCGCACGCCGATCGAGGCGACGCTGCGCCGCTTGAAGAACCCTGAGCTCACCCGCGAGAAGTACCGCGAGCAATACGCGACGCTGACGCTCGGCTCGGGCGGCGTCGCGATGGTGCTCGGGCGCGCGAGCAAGGCGAAGCGGCAGTCGCACAAGGTCGTCGGCGGCGTATCGGTCGCGGCGTCCGAGCACAATCAGCTCTGCGTCGGGAGCCACGACGAGATGCGCACCGACGGCGGCGCGCTCCTGATGGCCGGGCTCGGGCTCGCGTGGACCGCGTGGAGCCAGGCGCAGCAGCAGCTCGGCTGGTCGAGCGCGAACATCGACGAGTACGTGGTGCATCAGGTGAGCGCCGTGCACACCGCGCAGCTCGCCGAGTCCTTCGGCGCGGACCTCGGGCGCTTTCACAAGATCTACCCGACCTACGGCAACATCGGTCCCGCGGGCGTGCCGACCGTATTGAAGAAGAGCCTCGACGCCGGGCGCATCAAGGACGGACAGCGCCTCGCGCTGATGGGCATCGGCAGCGGGCTCAACTGCTCGATGATGGAAGTCGTGTGGTGAGCGCGGCCGAAGCAGCACCCTTCACGCGCGCTCGTCCTCCCTCCGCAGCGAACGTCGCGGAGTCGCTCTATCCGTTCGCGTCGCACTGGCACGACCGCGGCGATGGGCTCGCGATGCACTACCTCGACGAGGGCCCGCGCGACGCCGACCCCATCGTGATGGTGCACGGCAACCCGAGCTGGTCCTTCTATTTCCGGGAGCTGGTGCTCGCGCTGCGCGGCAAGCATCGGGTGCTCGTCCCCGATCACGTCGGCTGCGGCTTCTCCGACAAGCCTGACGACAGCCGCTACGCGTACACGCTGAAGTCGCGCATCGACGACCTCGAGGGCTGGCTCGACGCCGTCGGCGCGACGAAGAACGTGACCCTCGTCGTGCACGACTGGGGCGGGATGATCGGGCTCGGCGCCGCGGTGCGGAAGCCCGAGCGGATCAAGCGCCTAGTGCTGCTCAACACGGGGGCGTTTCATCTGCCCAAGAGCAAGGCGCTGCCGGGCACGCTCAAGCTCGCGCGCGACACGGCGCTCGGCGCGTTTCTCGTGCAGCGCTTCAACGCGTTCAGCCGCGGCGCGGCCAAGCTCGGCGTCAAGCACCGGCTGAGCGCCGACGTCGCGCGGGGGCTGACGGCGCCCTACGACACGGTCGCCAACCGCCTCGCGACCCTGCGCTTCGTGCAGGACATCCCGCTCGTGCCGAGCGACCGCGCGTATCCCGTCGTCAGCGAGACGGCGGCGAAGCTCGGCGTGTTCGCGAAGACTCCCGTGCTGATCTGCTGGGGCGCGCAGGACTTCGTCTTCGACGATCACTTCCTCGAGGAGTGGAAGCGCCTCTATCCGCACGCGGAGCTCGAGTACTACCCGGACGCGGGTCACTACGTGCTCGAGGACGCCGCCGAGCGCATCGTGCCGCGCGTCGAGCGCTTCCTCGCGGCGCATCCGTGAGCCCGACTTCGAGCGACGCGCCCATGGACGGCGGGGGCACGAACATCGCGAGCGCGCTGTTCCGCATGGCGGAGCAACGCCCCGACGCGACGGCCATCTACTATCCGCGCGGTCCGCGCTCGGCGGGGCGCGACCGCTACGAGTCGCTCACCTATCGCGCGCTCGCCGCGGACGCGCAGCGGATCGGCGCGGGCTTGGCGTCGATCGGCATCGGGCGCGGGACGCGCTGCGCCCTGATGGTGAAGCCGAGCCCCGACTTCTTCGCGCTCTCGTTCGGGCTCTTTCACGCGGGCGTCGTGCCCGTGATGGTGGACCCGGGGATCGGCATCAAGAGCGTCGGCGCGTGCCTCGCGGAGGCGAAGCCCGAGGCGTTCATCGGCATTCCGCAGGCGCACCTCGCGCGCCTCTTGTTCGGCTGGGCGCGCGAGACGGTGAAGACGACCGTGACCGTCGGCGCGCGCCTCGGCTGGGGCGGGCACTCGCTCGAGCAGGTGCGCCGCGCGGGCGACGCGGCTGCGGGCTGGCACGCGCCCGACGTGGAGGAAGACGACGTCGCCGCCATCCTGTTCACGAGCGGCAGCACGGGCATCCCGAAGGGGGCCGTGTACACGCACG
This sequence comes from uncultured Sandaracinus sp., assembly GCA_903896985.1. GTDB lineage: Bacteria > Myxococcota_A > Polyangia > Polyangiales > JADJQN01 > CAIUAC01. Next base: position 18,768 of record CAIUAC010000683.1, on the reverse strand, counting down.
GCAACTTCGCGGCGCAGGTGCGGCTGCTGAAAGAGGCGCTGCGCATCGAGCCTGGCGAGCTCGATCTGCCGACGTTTCCCCTGTTTGCGCTGTTCGATCCCGCGCTCGGTATGACCACGGTCATACCGAAGATGGACTTCGCCAAGCCGGCGCAGGTCGATCCGCGCGAGGTCCTCGAGCCGGTGCGGCTCTTCGGCGTGCGGACGATGTTCGGCTCGCCCGCGCTGCTCGATCGGGTGGGGCGCTACGCGGAGCCGCTCGGCGAGAAGATGCCGTCTCTGCGGCGCGTGATCTCGGCTGGCGCGCCGGTTCCGACGCCCGTGATCGAGCGCTTCGCGAAGCTGCTCGATCCCGAGGCGCGCATCGTGACGCCCTATGGCGCGACGGAGTCGCTGCCCGTCGCGATCATCGCGCACGACGAGATCTTGCGCGACACGGCGGCGCGCACCGCGGCAGGCGCGGGCGTGTGCGTCGGGCGTCCCGTCGAGGGTGTGCGGGTCGAGATCATCACGATCAGCGACGAGCCCATCGCGGACTGGAGCGACGCGCTGCGCGTCGAGGGCGAGGCGATCGGCGAGCTCGTCGTCGGCGGTCCGAACGTCACGCGCTCGTACTTCGGGCGTGAGGCGGCGACGAAGCTCGCGAAGATCCGCGGCGCGCATGGCGAGACGCTGCACCGCATGGGCGACCTCGGCTGGCGCGACGCAGAGGGGCGCCTCTGGTTCTGCGGGCGCAAGAGCCATCGCGTCATCACGCAGCGCGGAACCCTCTTCACCGATCCGTGCGAGGCGCCCTTCAACACGCACGCGGACGTGCGCCGCTCTGCGCTCGTCGGCGTGACGCGCGACGGGGAGACGCGCCCGGTGATCTGCATCGAGCTCGAGCCACACGCGAAGCAGCGCGACGTGAGCACGCTGCGCGCCGAGCTTCGCGCCATCGCCGTCGCGCACGCGCACACGCGCGACCTCGAGACGTTCCTCGTGCACCCGTCGTTTCCCGTGGATATTCGACACAATTCGAAGATCTTTCGCGAGAAGCTCGCGGTCTGGGCGCAGGCGCAGCGCCTATGAGCGCATGGAGCGGAGCAGCGCGCATGAGCGCATGGAGCGGAGCAGCGCGCATGAGCGCATGGAGCGGAGCAGCGCGCATGAGCGCGTTGAGCGGAGCAGCGCGCATGAGCGCGTTGAGCGGAGCAAGGGCATGAGCGCATCGAGCGGAGCAGGGGCATGAGGGCGCTCGTCACGGGAGGCGGCGGCTTCATCGGCAAGGCGATCGTCACGGCGCTTCGCGCGCGCGGCGATGAGGTGCGCACGCTCGCGCGCGGCGCGTATCCGGCGCTCGAGGCGCTCGGCTGCACGGTGTTTCGGGGGGATCTCGGCGACGCGCAGGCGGTGCTGCGCGCGGCGGAGGGCTGCGACGTAGTGTTTCACGTCGCGGCCAAAGCAGGCGTGTGGGGCGCGCGGGCGGACTACGAGCGCACGAACGTGCTCGGCACCGACCACGTCCTCGCGGCGTGCGTCGCGGCGAGCGTGCCGAAGCTGATCTTCACGAGCTCGCCGTCGGTGGCGCACGCGGGGGGCAACCTCGAGGGCGTCGACGCGAGCCATCCGTATCCGCCCGAGGACGCGTATTCGACCGATTATCCGCGCACCAAGGCCATCGCGGAGAAGCGCGTGCGCGCCGCGAACGGCCGCGCGCTCGCGAACGGCGGCAGGCTCGCGACGGTGTCGCTGCGGCCGCATCTGGTGTGGGGCCCCGGCGACAATCACCTCGTGCCGCGCATCGTGGCGCGCGCCAAGGCGGGCAAGCTGCGCATCGTCGGGGACGGGCTCGCGAAGGTCGACAGCACGTACATCGACAACGCGGTCGAGGCGCACCTCGCGGCGGCGGACGCGCTCACCGTGGACGGACCGCTCGGCGGCAACGCGTACTTCGTGTCGAACGGTGAGCCGCTGCCGATTGGCACGCTGATCAACCGCATCGTGATCGCCGGCGGCGGGCTCGCGGTGACGCGCCATATCCCGTATCGCGTGGCGTACGTCGTCGGCGCGATCAGCGAGTACGTCTATCGCACGCTCGAGCGCGAGGACGAGCCGCTGATGACGCGCTTCGTCGCCGAGCAGCTAGCGACCGCGCACTGGTTCGACATCACGCCTTGCGCGCGGGACTTCGGCTGGACGCCGCGCGTGTCGATCGACGACGGAATGAAGCGACTCGCGGAGTCGCTGCGCGCTTCCGGCGCGGCGTGACGCCTCGCGCTCAGTGGAGCGCCGACGTCTCCTCGAGCTCGCGCCCGCGCGTCTCGGGGAAGCGCGCGAGGAGCAGCGCGATGGCGAGCAGCAGAAAGCCCGAGGTCGACGCGACGGCGAGGCTCCAGCTGGTGCGCTGCGCGACCATGCCGACGAGCAGCGGCGAGAGCACATAGCCAAACCGACCGAGCAGGTTGTTGGACCACACATACGCGTCGCTGCGCAGCTCCGTCGGGAAGAGCTCGGTCGTGTACGAGTTGAGCACCGGCAAGACCGCGGTGACGCCGAAGAGCGCGAAGATGAGCGCGACCGTCAGCGGCCACTGCCCATGCAGCGTGTACGAGAGCGCGATGCCCGCCGCGCCGAGCACGAAGATCAGCAGCGCGCCGAGGCGCCGTCCGAGGCGGTCGAGCAGCTTGCCGACCGAGAAGATCAGGGGAAGTGAGCCGATGGCGGCGACGGTCAGGCACGTGCCGACCTGCGCGTCGCTCATCGCGCGCTCGGCGAGCGCGAACTCCTTCCAGAACGTGATCGCGCTCTGCGTGCCCGCGTAGGTCAGCAGCCAGAGCGCGGCGAGCAGGAGCATCCTGCCCCGATACGGAGTGCGCCAGATGCGCGTCAGCGACGCAGGTAGAGCGGCGCCGCCGGCTGCCGTGCGCGCGATGGTCAGCGCCTCGAAGCGCGCCGTCTCCCGCAGTCCGCGCCGCGCCACCGCGACGAGCAGCATCGGCACCGCGCCGACGAAGAAGACCGCGCGCCAGCCGAGCGGAGTGCGCAAGAGGAGCGGCACCAGCCCCGCGCAGAGGATCGCGCCGAGGCTCGAGAACGCCTGGATCGTGCCCATCACGGTCGCGCGTCGATCGGCCGGGAATTCCTCGGCGGCGTAGATCATCGCGATGGCCCACTCGCCGAGCAGGAAGAAGCGCGCGCAGAGCTGCGCGAGCGCGAAGAGCCACACATTCGGCGCGAGCCCGCTGAGGACGGAGCTCACCGTGTAGCCGAGGATCGTCAGCGTCAGCGCGCGACGCCGCCCGACGCGCCCCGCGAACTGCACGAGCGCGTACGACAGCACCGCGCCGCAGTTCGCGAAGGCGACGAGCATGCCGCCCTGTTGCTCGTCGAGGTGCAGGTCCGCGCGCAGCTGCGGCAGAATCTGCGCGAGCGCGAAGAAGTCGAAGCCCTCGAAGAACGTCGCGGCCGCGAGCAGCACGATCAGGCGGCGTTGGTATTCGGTCAGCGGAGCGCGCACCGGCCGACGTTACAGCAAGCGCGTCCTACGGCCGAGCGCGTCTGCTCCCTGAAACTCAGCGCGGCGTCGGATAGAGCCACTTCCAGAGGGTGCGCGTGACGAGCGGCATCACCAGCCAGGTCATCATCAGCACCGAGAGCCCCGCGCTCGCGTACACCCGCGGCACCTCGGGCCAAGCGCGCAGCAGCGGCCCGACGAGCGTCGAGATGACGAGGATGACGGGCGAGAGCGCCAGCCAGGTGAGGAGCGCCATCTTCCAGCGCGGAGGCGGGCTCTGCGTCGGGTGCCCGGGGAGCGTGAACCACGTCTCGAGCCCCGTCTGCGACTGCACGACGGCGGGGCCTTCGGTCAGGTCAGCGCCGCGCGCGAGCCACTCGGCGCGCTCTTTCGAGTGCGTCCAGCCGTCGAGGTGCGCCTGCGTCGCGTAGCGAAACACGAGCATCACCTCGCGCGGTGCCGGGCGGAGCACCACCGTGCCCTCGTGGCCCGGCAGCACGCTCGACGCGCGCACCACTCCTCCCAGCCACGTCTCGAACTCGTGCTCGAGGCCCGCGCGAATCCTTCTGTGCACGACGGTCGTGACAGGCAGCGCGGGCGCTTCTGGCTCGGGCGACACGCTCAGGGCTGGTGAACGCCTAGCCAGGTCGTGAGGTTCGCGAGCGAGTAGAGGATCGCGAGGCAAACCGGGACGACGATCGCGCAGAGCATGACGAGCCGCAGCCCCGTCCACGTCTCTTCTTCTGCCTGAATGCGGTCTTCGCCCGCCTGATCGATCTCGACGTTGACGTAGGTCTTGCTCACGGCTGCTCCTGAATCGACCCGTTGGATCTCACGCGTGCGCGCCCGCGTCAAGCGCCTGACGAGGCGCTCGACGCAGAGCGTGCGGACGGATCACTTCTTCTTGCTGAGCGTGTCCTGGCCCTTTTCCCAGCCGCAGGGGGTCAGCTCTTCGGTCTGGAGGGCGTCGAGCGTGCGCAGGACTTCCTTCACGTTGCGGCCGACCGAGAGGTCGTACGCCGTCACCGCGCGGATCGTGCCCGTCGGGTCGATGACGAAGGTGACGCGGAGCGCCGCGCCCGCGCCCGGGCGGATCACGCCGAGATCCGACGCAAGCTGCGGGGTGAGGTGAATCAGGGGGTGGTTGATGGCGCGGAGCCCCGGATGGCTGTTGCGCCAGGCGAGGTGACAGAACTCGTTGTCCGTGCTGCCGCCGACGACGACCGCGCCGCGCTCGGCGAACGCCGGGAGGGCGTTGTCGAACTCGATGATCTCGGTCGGGCAGACGAAGGTGAAGTCCTTCGGATAGAAGTAGAGGACGAGCCACTTGCCGGCGAAGTCGGTGTCCGACACGGGCTTGAACTCACTGCCCGGCTCGACGCTCACTGCAGCAGGGACCTTGAACGATGGGAGCTTGTCGCCGACGGTCAGCATGGGAATCCTCCGGGGAGAGACGGGTGAGCTTCTGTTGAGAGACCGCGGCGCAGGACGTCGCGTGGCCCCTGTATAGGGACGACCGGCGGGACTGGCAACGGGCCGGCGGTTGGTCGCGGTGAGCCGTCCTGCGTTACGGTGTTCGAACGGGTGGTTCGCATCCGCGCTACCGTGCCTCTCGATGCCGCCTCCTGCGCCGCCCGCTCACCCCGCGCCGAACGCCGACACCCTCTGCGCGCAGGCGCTCGGGGACGTCGACGGGCCAACAGGCGCGCTCGTCCCGCCGATTCACACGTCGACGACGTACGCCCGCGACGAGCAGAACGCGCCCGTCGCGCCTGGGCGCATCTACGCGCGCGACCAGAACCCGACCTTCGAGCCCGCAGAGCGCTTGCTCACGGCGCTCGAGCGTGGCGCGCAGACGGCGCTCTTCGCGTCGGGGATGGCCGCCTGCACGGCGGTGTTTCGCGCGTTGTCGCCTGGTGATCACGTCGTCGCGCCGGCCGAGATGTACTGGGCGCTGCGCCGCTGGCTGACGACGACGGCGACGCGCTGGGGGCTCGACGTCACGCTCGTGGACACCCACGACCTCCGCGCGCTCGAGGCCGCGCTGCGCCCGGGGAGCACCAAGCTCGTCTGGCTCGAGACGCCCGCGAATCCGTGCTGGACGATCACCGACCTCGCCGCGGCTGCGCGGCTGGCGCACGCCGTCGGCGCGAGCGTGGCCGTCGACTCGACGGTCGCGACGCCGGTGCTCACGCGGCCCATCGAGCACGGCGCGGACCTCGTCGTGCACGCCGCGACGAAGGCGCTCAACGGGCACAGCGATGTGCTCGCGGGCAGCGTCACCGCGGCGCGCGCGGACGACGCGCTCTTTCTGCGCGTGCTCGAGGTGCGCGCGACCGAGGGCGCGGTGCTAGGCCCGTTCGAGGCGTGGCTGCTCCTGCGCGGGATGCGCACGCTGCCCCTCCGCGTGCGCACGGCGAGCGCGAGCGCGCTGCGCCTCGCCCAGCACTTGGCAGGCGATTCACGCGTCGCTGAGGCGCTCTATCCAGGGCTGCCGAGCTTCGCCGGGCACGAGATCGCGGCGCGGCAGATGTCGGGCGGCTTCGGCAGCATGGTCTCCGTGCGCGTCGGAGGGGGCCGGGACGCCGCGCTGCGCACGCTCGGAAAGCTCCGCCTGTGGAAGCGCGCGACGAGCCTCGGCGGCACGGAGAGCCTCGTCGAGCACCGCGCGACGGTCGAGGGGCCGACGTCGTCCGTGCCGGTGGACCTGCTGCGGCTCTCGGTCGGCCTCGAGGACGTCGCGGACCTGATCGCGGACCTCGACGCAGCGCTCTGAGGCGCGCTTCGAAGCGCCGCTCGGTGGACCTGTTCGCGGACGCTGGTCGACCAGTTGCGTGCGTCGTTTTGGCGTTGTGGCAAATCCGTGACTTGAGACGTAGCTGCGCATCGTGCTACTGGTTGGACCAGTTATGGCCGACCTCACGCAGCCGAAGATCGCCGACCGAATCGCCACGACGCTGCGGCGCGCCATCGTCGCGGGCGAGCTTCAGCCCGGGGACGCGCTGCCGTCGGAGCGGGACCTGGCGGACGAGTACGACGTCAACCGCGCGTCGATCCGGGAGGCGGTGCGGCGGCTCGAGTCGTGGGGCCTCGTCAAGGTCCGGCAGGGGAGCGCGACGCGCGTCGCGGACCTCTTCGCGTCCGCGGGGCTCGACCTGGTGCCGCATCTCTTCGAGGTGGGCGCGAGCGTCGAGCCGAGCATCCTGCGCGACCTGCACGAGCTGCGGGCGCTCCTGCTCGGCTGGGCGGCGGAGCGCGCGGCGCTGCAGGCGGACCCGGCGTCGATCGCGCGGCTCGACGAGCTCGCGCGGCGGCTCGCGCAGGAGGCGGGGCGCCCCGCGGTGCTGCAGGCGCTCGACTACGACTTCTTCCAAGAGCTCGTCGCCATCACCGGCAATCGCATCTTGATGCTGTTCGCGAGCTTCGTGCGGCGCATCTACGAGTCGGGCCAAGACCGCTTCGCGCAGATGTACGCGACTGGCATCTTCGACGCCTCGCACCATCGGCGCGCCGTCGAGGCGCTTCGCGCGCACGACCCCGTCGCGGCAGGCGATGCGATGCGCGCGCACGCCGAGACCGCCCTGCGCACGGTCGAGCCGCACGCGAAGGGGAAGCGCTGATGTCGCTCCTGGGTCGCGCCGCGGAGCCGCCTGCCAATACGCCGCGCTTCCCCGGCGCGCCGGGGCACGTCGAGAGCTACTTCCTGCGCGCGAACGATCCGACGCGCCCGCGCGCGCTCTGGCTGAAGGCGACGATCCTCGCGCCGCTCGACGGGCCGCCGGTCGCGGAGACCTGGCTGATCTGGTTCGACGGCGAGGCCAACCGTACGTTCGCCGCCAAGCGGACGCTGCCGCTCGACGCCGCGATGTTCCGCGCGACGAGCGCGGGCGCGGACGTGCGCATCGCCGACTGGGCGCTACGCCTCGGTGACGACGGCGCGGGGAAGGGCAGCCTCGACTCGACGCAGGGCACCGCGACGTTCGAGCTCGGGTGGAGGCGCGCGGAGTCGGCGGTCGCCGCGCCGCTGTCGATCTTCCCGTGGAGAGTCCTCCGCGAGGGCCCGTTTCCGAAGTCCAAGCTGCTGACTCCCGAGCCGTATCTCGTGTTCTCTGGGAGCCTATCCGTGCCATTGCAGAGTGGCACTCTCGGCGAGCGTGAGACTGTCACTCTCGATGGCTGGATTGGCATGCAAGGGCATAACTGGGGCAAGGAGCACGCGTTCGAATACGCGTGGGGGCAGTGCCTGTTTCCCGCGGCGGGCGGCGAGCCTGCGGCGATGGTCGAGGCGTTCACGGGGCGGGTGCGCGTCGCCGGGCAGACGTCGCCGCGCTTGTCGGCGGCGATCGTGCGGCGCGGTGAGCGCGAGTATCGCTTCGACCGTGTCTTCGATTTCTGGAAGCAAGAGGCGCACGTCACCTCGACGCGCTGGACTCTGCGCCTCGCGGGGCCCGACGCTGAGCTGCGCCTCCGCATGGACGCGACGACGCGCCCGTTCGCCTGCCTCGGCTACGAGAGCCCGGATCACACGCTCGCGTATTGCTTCAACAGCAAGCTCGCGGAGGTGCTGCTCGAGGTCCAGCCGCGCGGCGAGTCCGCCTTCACCTGCCGCTCGGCGCACGGCGGGGCGCTCGAGCTCTTGCGGCGTGAGCGGGACTCGCGGCTGACGGTGATCTGAGGCGTTCGTTCCAAGAGAAGGGGGAGTGCGCGATGCGACTGTCATTCGTCGAGACCATGCGAGGCAACGTGAAGGACACGCGGGGGAGCGAGCACTCGCTCTCCTTCGACGTCACCGCCGTCGGCGGGCTGAGGGGGCGCTTCGCGCTGCGTGGGCTGGCGCAGGCGTCGCCTTGGGCGCGCGAGGCTGCGGCGCAGGGCACGCTCACCATCGCGCCGCTCGCGCGGACGGTCACCTACGTCCTGCGCTTCGACTCGGACGCGGGCGAGCAGATCGTGCTCGACGCGCAGAAGCGCTTCTCGCTCCTCGCGCCGCTGCGCTCGATGACGCTGATGCCGGTGACCGTGCGCGACGGCACGGGCAACGTGCTCGCGCGCGGCGAGATGTCGTTCGACCTGCGCGAGCTGCTGCCGTTCCTCGCGTCGTGGCTCCCCGTCGTGAAGCTGCAGCAGAGGCGCCTCGATGTGCGGCGTCGCGCGGTCGCGCGCACTCAGCTGCGCGGGGCGTGAGGCGAGCATGAGGTTCAGCGACGCCGAACTCACAATTGTGCGCGCGCTCGGGGCGACGGCGCTCCCCGCGGGCAGCCTGCTGAGCAGCCCGCGCGACGCGACGTATCGGCGGCTCGAGCGCTTCTTCGAGGGCAACGCGGAGGCCGTGGGGAAGGGCTATCGCGCGCTGCTCTGGTCGCTCGAGCTAGGCACGCTCGCGAGCGACGGCGCGCGCTTCTCGTCGCTCTCCGACGACGCGCGGCTGCGCGTGCTCGATGTGTGGAGTCAGTCCGAGACGCTGCGCCTGCCGCTCCGGGGGCTGCTGATGCCGCTGAAGATGGCGCACTTCGACGATCCGAAGATCTACGCGGCGCTCGGCTGTCGCTACTCGGTCGAGGTGCCGACCAAGCTCGAGCCTGCGCGCTGGCGCGAGCAGCTTTCGGACGCGAGCGCGCTGCCGGACGGCGAGACGCTCGAGTGCGACGTCGTCGTCGTCGGCAGCGGCGCGGGCGGCGCGCCCGTCGCGAAGGTGTTGGCGGAGCGCGGTCACGCGGTGCTCGTGCTCGAGGAGGGGCAGCACTTCACGCGCCTCGACTTCGACGGGCGCCCGCTCGCGATGCTGCAGAAGGCCTATCGAAAGCACGGTTTGACGGTCGCCTATGGCAACACGGCGATCCCGATCCCGGTCGGCGCGGGCGTCGGGGGTACGACGCTGATCAACTCGGGTACTTGCTTTCGCGTGCCCGAGACGACGCTCGCCGAGTGGCACGCACAGTACGGGCTGCATGAGCTGACGACCGACTCGCTCGCGCCGTTCTACGAGACCGCCGAGCGCTTCCTCGAGGTCGGCCCCTCGTCGAAGGCCGCCCTCGGCAAGCCCGCGGAGGTGATCGCGAAGGGCTGCGATGTGCTCGGCTACTCGCATCACGCGCTGCCTCGCAACGCGCCCGGCTGCGACGGACAAGGGCTCTGCTGCTTCGGCTGCCCGACCGACGCGAAACGCTCCGCCAACATCTCCTGGGTGCCCGCGGCGCTCTCGTCGGGCGCGCAGTTGTTGACGGGCTTCAAGGTCGAGCGCGTGCTGACGGAGGGCGATGTGGCCGTCGGCGTCGTCGGCGTCGCGCAGGGGCCGTCGGGACCCACTCGGCTCACCGTGAGGGCGCGCGTCGTCGTGCTCGCGTGCGGGACGCTCTACACGCCGCACTTGCTGCTGCGGAGTGGGCTCGCCAACGCCTCCGATCAGGTGGGGCGCAACCTCTCGATCCATCCCGCGTCGGGCGCCGCGGGCGTCTTCAGCGAGGATCTCGAGGGCTGGAAGACCGTGCCGCAGGGCTACGCGATCGACGAATTTCGCGACGAAGGGCTGATGTTCGAGGGCGCGCACACGCCGCTCGACATCACCGCCGCGACGCTGACGACCTATGGGCCGCGCTTCACCGCGATGATGGAGCAGTACCGACGCACGGTCGGCTTCGGCTTCATGATCAAGGACCGCTCGCGCGGGCGCGTGAGCCTCGGCAGCGGTGGTGAGCCGCGCCTCAGCTACTGGCTCGGACGGCGCGATCTTGCGCAGATGGTTCGTGGCTTCGGCATCCTCGCGCGCGTCCTCTTCGCGGCGGGCGCGCAGACCGTGCACCCGTCGATCGCGTTCCACGAGCGCCTGGCGAGCCTCGCCGACGTCGAGGAGCTCGAGCGCTCGAACGTGGCTGCGCGGCACCTCGACATCACCGCGTACCATCCGCTCGGGACTTGCCGCATGGGTCACGACCCGTTCTCCTCGGTCGTCGACCCGACGCACGAGACGCACGACGTGCACAACCTCTTCGTGGTCGACGGCTCCGTCGTGCCGGGGTCGCTCGGGGTGAACCCGCAGTTGACGATCATGGCCCTGGCGCTCCGCGCCGCGGAGCACCTCGATCAGCGCCTCGCCGTGCTCAACGCCCGCGCCGCGCGCGCCGCCTGAGAACGCTCACGTCGCTCACCAGCGAGCGGCTATGCTCGCCGCTGGAGACGCGCGATGTCCCGCAAGATCGAGCTGACCTGGGTTTGCTCCTCGTGCCAGTTCCGAAACCTCGGGCGGCACAAGGAATGTCAGCAGTGCGGCAATCCCAAGGACGACACCGAGAAGTACGAGATGCCGGGCGAGACGCGCGCGGTCGCCTCCGTCGTCGACGCCAAGCTGCTCCAGCAAGCGAGCGCGGGCGCCGACTGGCGCTGTAGGTACTGCGGTAGCGATCAGCGGCGCCTCGATCATCGCTGCGCGCAGTGCGGCGCGGACTCGAGCGAGGGCGCGAGCGTCAATGAAGGTGTCGCCGCGCCATTTTCGGCACCGCAGCCCGTGCCGCGCGCGCGTTCGCCGCGGCGTCTCGGGCTCCTCGTCGCAGGGGTCGTCGGCGTGCTCGGTGCGCTGCTGTTCTCGTGCGTCGCGTTCGGAGCGCTCGCATCGTGGTGGAGCGGGCGTCCGCGCGAGGTCCGCGTCGCGGGCACGACGTGGGAGCAGGTCGTGCACGTCGACCGCTACCGGGTGTTCGACCGTGAGGGCTTCGCCGAGGCGCGCAGCCCCGGCGCCTTCGAGGTGCGCTCGCTCGGGCCGCGACGCCACCACGACGAGCAGGTCTTCGATCACCTCGAGACGGTGCACTTCACCGAGCGGGTGCAGGACGGCTACGACACCGAGACGTACTCCGAGCGGGTGTCGTGCGGGGAGGACTGCACGACGACGCCGGAGACGTGTCACGAGGTCTGCACCAACGACAACAACGGCTTCGCGTCGTGCAGCGACGTCTGCTCTGGCGGCGGTCAGTCCTGCTCGACGCGCTACTGCGACGAGGCGCGCACGCGGCAGGTGCCGCGCTTCCGCGACGAACCGCGCACGCGCGAGGAGCCGCGCTACCGCGCCGAGCCGCGCTTCGCCGAGTGGTTTGCGTACAAAGAGTGGGCCTGGGGCGAGGACCGCGTGCTCCGAGAGGCAGGCGCGGACACCGCGTCGCGCTGGCCGAGCCCCGCGGCGATTCACCTCGCGGTGGGGTTGCGCCAGGGCGAGCTCGAGCGCGAGCGCAGGGAGGCGCGATATGCGGTGCGCTTCGCTGATGACGACGGCGACAGCTACGCGCTCGTGCCGGCGAGCGAGCCGGACTTCGCACGCTTTCCGCTCGGGAGCCGGCACCGAATCCGCGCGTCCGGCGGGCAAGTCGAAGCGGTGCTCGCCCCGGGGGAGTGAGTCGGTCGTGAGCGAACGCTTGCGCCGCGCCCGTCGCTGCGCTCTGCTTCGCGGGCTTGGGAACGACGACCTCGTCTGAAGCGTCCGCGGTGGCGGACGCTGCTGTCGCTGGGGAGGGCAGCAGTTCGCGCGCGGCCGCCACGGTGAAGCGCATCACCGAGGGGCCGCTGGCGTCGGGTATTGCGCGCTTTGGGCTGCCGCTCGTCGTCGGCATGGTCCTGCACACCACGTTCAACCTCGTCGACATGTTCATGATCGGCAAGCTGCCGAACGGCGGCGTCGGGCTCGCGGCGCTCGGCATCTGCGACATGGTCGCCGCCGTCGCGACCATCCTGTCGAACGGCGTCTCGACGGCGACCGTCGCGCTCATCTCACGCCGCCTCGGCGGGCGCGACGTCGAGGGCGTGGCCCGCGCGGGCTGGCAGTCGCTCGTGCTCGTCGGCGCCCTTTCCCTCGTGTTTGGGCTGCTCGGCCTCTTCGGGCACGACTTCGTCATCCGCACGGTGATGCAGGCGAAGGGCGAGACGGCGACGGTCGCGTCCGCGTACCTGCAGGTCATCCTCGGCGGTTGCTTCTCGATCTTCTTCTTGCTGCAGATCACCGCGATTCTCCGCGCGCGCGGGCACAGCAAGTCGGCGGCGGCGCTCCTCGTCGGGGGCAATCTGCTCAACGTGCTGCTGAATCCCTTTCTCATCTACGGCACCGGGGACTACCCGGCCGTGTTCGCATTTTGCGCCCCGCTCGCGCACGCGCTCGACGCGCCTCGCCTCGGCGTGATGGGCGCGGCATGGGCGACGCTCGCCGGGCGGAGCGTGCCGGTGCTGATCGGCGCGCTGCTCCTGATGTTCGACCGGGACGCGCCGCCGTTCCGCCTCTCGCACCTGCGACCCGACCTCACCGAGCTTCGCTTGCTCGTGCGCATCGGCTGGCCCTCGAGCGCGCAGTTCGTGCTGCGCGTCTCGTCGATCCTCGTCTTCATCTCGCTGCTGACGGCGAACTACACGACGGCGAGCGACCCCTCCGCGCTGACCGCCTACAGCGTGTGCCTGCGCCTCGAGACGATGGCGCTCTTCGTCGGCATGGGCTGGGGCGCGGCGGCGTCGACCTACGTCGGCGTCAACCTCGGCGCTGGCTTGCGCGAGCGCGCCAAGCGGGCGGGCTTCTACGCGGCGGGGCTCAACACGCTCTTCATGCTCGCGCTGACGGCGCTCTACCTCACGTTCGCGCGGCAGATCATCGGCTTCTTCGACGCGGCGCCCGCGGTCATCGGGGCCGGCGAGGAGTACCTCTGGCGCGTCGGGCTCACCTACGCCGTCGTCGGCGTCGGGCTGGTCCTCTCGCAGGCGATGACGGGCGCAGGCGCGACGCTGCCGAGCCTCGTGCTCGATCTCGTCGGGCTTCTCGGGCTGACGATCCCGCTCGCCTACGTCGTGACGAGCGTGCTCGGCCTCGACCGCGTGTGGCTCTGGAACGTCATCGCCCTCGGCAACTGCGCGTCCGTGATCGCGTACGTCATCTACTACGCGCGCGGGCACTTCTTGGACAAGCGCTTCGAGCAGGGGGGCGAGCAGCCGCTCGCCGCGCCGCTGCCCTGACGTTGCGCGCGCCGCGCCGACAGCCCATGAACTCCGCCCCGTTTCGAGGAGCCCGTACGGCCGATGTCGAACCCTGAGATCCTGACCCCCGTGATGATCGAGAAAGTGCGCGCCGCCTGTCAGCTCGCGGCCGACACGCTCGTGGTCGTCGGGGAGAGCCTCGCGGCCGGCATGACGACGAACGACCTCGACACGATCGTGCACGACTACACGCTCGCGCACGGCGCGTATCCGTCGCCGCTCAACTACAAGGGCTTCCCGAAGAGCGTCTGCACGAGCCCGAACGAGGTCGTCTGCCACGGCATCCCGAGCAAGCGGGTGCTCGCGAACGGCGACATCGTGAACGTCGACGTCACCTCGTACCTGCCGTCGAAGCACGGCTGGCATGGCGACACGAGCGCGACGTTCTACGTCGGTGAGCCGAGCGAGGACGCGAAGAAGGTCACCGAGGTCGCGCGCCGCTGCCTGGAGCTCGGTGTGAGCGTGGTGAAGGACGGCGCGCGCATCGGCGACATCGGCGCGGCGATCCAGGGCTACGCGGAGGCGCAGGGCTGCTCGGTCGTGCGCGAGTACGTCGGGCACGGCATCGGGCGCGAATTCCACACGGCGCCGCAGGTCCCGCACTACTTCGACGCGAAGCAGAACAAGCGCATGAAGGCGGGCTGGGTCTTCACGATCGAGCCGATGATCAACCTCGGCGACTGGCGCACCGAGGAGCTCGCCGACGGCTGGACCGTCGTCACCAAGGACCGGACCTTGAGCGCGCAGTTCGAGCACACGCTGCTCGTCACGCACAGCGGCTGCGAGGTGCTCACGTCGCGGCGCGCGGTGCTGCGGCACAGCGAAGACAAACCCTGGTCGGCGCTCGGGCCGCTGACGACGGCCGCCGCCTACGCCGCGCGCCATGCCGGCACGCCCGGTGTTTCCGGCTGACCCGGACTGCTCACAGCGCGGGCTTGCTCCGCGGGCGCGCCTAAAGCAGATTGCCGCCGCGTCGAGTGGCTCGCTTCCCCATCACGCGCTGGAGTGTTCCCGATGAACAAGGCTGGTCTTCTTCTTTCATGCGTTCTCTCCGCCGTCGTGCTCGTCGCCCTGAGCGGCTGTGACTCCCGTCGTCGCAGCACGCCTGGCACGGGCGTCGACGCCGGTAGCCGCGACTTGGGCGGCATCATCGTGGACCTCGGCGGCGCGACCGACGGCGGCCACGCGACCGACGGCGGTCACGCGACCGACCTCGGTGGCGGTTCGTGCACGCCGTCCGTCGTCGACTACGTGAGCGGCGTGTACTGCAGCGCGACGACCCAGACCTGCATCGACGCCTGCACCGACGGCGCGTGCTTCCAGGCGTGCCTGGCCGCCGACGCGAGCGCGGACTGCAGCACCTGCGTCACGCTCAACCAGGTCGCCTGCGCCAACGGCAACGGCTGCCTGACGCAGTTCAACACCTTCGACTGCTGCGCGCAGCGTGACTGCCCGACGGGCTCCGCGGCCACCTGCCTCGACACGCACTGCACGACCGAGTGGACGGCGTTCACCACGTGCGCGAACGGCGTGCTCCCGACCGCGACCTGCACGAACGACTACACCTCCTGCTTCTGAGTCGCGCGCTCCTCGCGGAGCGCTCGGTCTCTTAGATCGCGCAGCGACGGCCGTCCTTCCCGAGAAATCGGTGAAAAGACGGCCGTTTTTGCGTCAATCGAGGGCCGCGCGACGCGCCTGACTTGACGTGCGAGGCCCCGCCCCTCATCGAATACGCTCGTGGAAGAGCGCACCATCGTCATCGGCGACGTGCACGGCTGCATCGCCGAGCTCGAGGCGCTCGTGCGGGCGTGCCAGGTGCGCCCCGGCGACCGCATCGTGCTCGTCGGCGACCTCGTCGCCAAAGGACCCGACAGCCGCAAGGTCGTCGAGTACGCGCGGGACATGGGGATGCTCGGCGTCCGCGGCAACCACGACGAGGCGCTCGTCCGCTGGAAGCAGGCGTCCGACAAGGGGAAGGGCAAGGACCTCCCGCGCCTCAGCAGGAGCTCGCAGGAGGCGCTGGAGCAGCTCAAGCCCTCGCACCTCGCGTGGCTCGCGGCGCTCCCGTATTACTTCGAGGTCGACAAGGATACGGTCGTCGTGCACGGCGGCCTCGAGCAGGGCGTGAAGCTCGAGAAGCAGGACCCCGCGGTCATGGTGTCGCTGCGCAGCATCCTCCCGGGCGGCAAGCTCTCGTCGCGCGCGACCGAGGGCGACCCGTGGGCCAAGAAGTGGAAAGGTCCGCGCTTCGTGCTCTTCGGTCACGACGCGATCCGCGGGCTGCAGCGCGAGCCATTCGCTGTCGGGCTCGATACCGGCTGCGTCTACGGGCGAACGCTGACCGCGGCGATCCTCCCCGAGCGGAGGCTCGTGGAGGTGCCCGCGCGGCGCGCGTACACCGAGGTACGACGCGCCGAGAGCGCATGAGCGGGTCGACGCCGAGTCGGGTGCCTGCGGGCAAGCTCAGCGGGCTCCGCGCAAGTGAAGTGCGCGCCGTGCGCCTGCCGCCGACGCCCGACGGACTGCGACGCGAGGTGCTCGTGCTGCGCGACGCGGACGGCGCGCTCCGCGCCTATCGCAACCTCTGCAAGCATCTGCCGATCTTGCTCGACGCGGGGAGCGGCCAATACCTCACGCCGGATGGGCGCGAGCTGCTCTGCAACACGCACGGCGCGCGCTATCGCCGCGAGGACGGGCTGTGCGTGCACGGGCCCTGCATGGGCGAGTCGCTCGAGGAGGTGCCGCTCCTCGTCGAGGGGGATTCGCTCGTCGTGCTCGACGACGGGCATTGATTCTCGGCGACGCGGCCCCATAGGTCGCGGCCATGAGCCCCGCGACCCCGATCACCGAAGGCAAGCCCGCCCCCGCGTTCTCCCTCGAGTCCTCCGCCGGAGGGACGGTCAGCCTCGCGAGCCTCGCGGGCAAGACCGTCGTCCTCTACTTCTATCCGAAGGACAGCACCCCCGGCTGCACCGTCGAGGCGCAGCAATTCCGCGATCAGCTGAGCGCGTTCACGAAGCGCGGCGCGGTCGTCTTCGGAGTGTCGAAGGACTCGATCGCCTCACACTGCAAGTTCAGCGAGAAGCAGGAGCTCAACTTCGCGCTGCTCAGCGACCCGACCGGCGAGATGATCGACGCGTACGGCGCGTGGGGCGAGAAGAACAACTACGGCAAGAAGTCGATGGGCATCGTGCGCAGCACCGTCGTCGTCGGACCCGACGGCAAGGTGCTCAAGCGCTACGGCAAGGTGAAGGCAGACGGGCACGCCGCGCAGGTGCTCGCCGACCTCGCTCGTTGACACCGGCGGCACCGCGCCTGTAGCGTTTTCGGATGATGTCGACTCAGCGCGCTCGCGCGCTCGCCCTCGCTTGCGCCCCGGCGCTCCTGCTTCTGCTCGCGAGCTGCGGGGATGACCGCACGCCGCCCGCCGCGCTCTGCGCCTCTTCGTTCGACCGCTCGTGCCCCGACGCGACAGGCGCGAGCGTCTGCGTCCCGATCTCGACCGACCCGAACAACTGCGGCGGCTGCGGCAATCGCTGCGCGACGGGCGAGGCCTGCCGCGCGAGCGCGTGCATTCCGGTCGCGCCGCGTCCCGATGGCGGCGGCGGCTTCGACCTCGGTCCGCCGGGCGCGTGTATGCCGTCGTGCCCGTCGACGCAGCGCTGCTGCGGCACGAGCTGCGTGAACCGGCAGGTCGCCTCCGGCACCGACGGTCGCTCGGACCGCAGCTTCATGAACTGCGGCGGCTGCGGCACGGCGTGCGACCCCGTCACCGCGAGCGCGTGCTCCGGGGCGGCGTGCACCTGCGGGACGCGCGGCACGCCGTGCGCCGATGGCCAGATCTGCGTCAACGGTGGCGGTGGCTTCACCTGTCAGGCGAACTGCGGCACGACGGGCGGCCCGTGCCCCGGCGGCGCGACCTGCTGCGGCGTCGGCGACGCGGCGATGTGCCTCAACACGCAGGTCGACACGCTGAACTGCGGAATGTGCGG
Source organism: uncultured Sandaracinus sp. (assembly GCA_903896985.1). Classification (GTDB taxonomy): domain Bacteria; phylum Myxococcota_A; class Polyangia; order Polyangiales; family JADJQN01; genus CAIUAC01. Next base: position 1,282 of record CAIUAC010000683.1, on the reverse strand, counting down.
GCGCGCCTGCGACGTCGGCCTGGCGTGCTCCGCCGGGAATTGCGTGGCGCTCTGCGGCGGCTCGGTCTGCGCCGCCGGGCAGCTTTGTTGCGGCGACGCGTGCGTGCGGTCGGACGCGGCGAACTGCGGCGGCTGTGGCGTCACCTGCAGCGGGCTCGACGTCTGCGGCACGGTGTTCGGCACCACGACCGTCTGCTGCGGCGAGGACCTCGGCTTCGGGATCTTGCTGTCGTGCACGCCCCCCGGCGTGGACGCTGGGGCTCCGGACGCGGGCGACGTCGACGCGGGCGACGTGGACGCTGGCGACGTGGACTTGGGCTCGGGCTGAGCCGCTAGCGCAGGGTGACGAGGCGCGCGTCGTGCGCGCAGACCGCGCTCGCGGTCAGCACCTCGACCTCGAGCGAGAACTCCCGCCCGCTGAAGTCCGCGACCCGCGGCACGTCGTTGTCGAGCACGAGCAGGTCATCGACCCGCACCACGCCCGTCGCGTCGGCGCGGTAGAGGCCGGGGCGCAGCGCGCGCACTGTCGGGGCGACGACCTCTAGGCCAGTCGCCGGGTCTCGAAGTCGATACGTCGCGGTCAGCTCGAGCGGCAGGTCCCGGAGGCGGAAGCCCACGAGCACGTGGATGCCGCCCTGCGCGCCGACGACGATGTCGAGCACGCCGCCGCTCGCCGGGAGCGCGACGAAGCGCCCGCCGCTGCCGCCAACCTCGACCGCGCCGGCGCGACATTCGGCGTCGCGCGCGCCGCCGGCATCCGGCGTCTCCGGGCCCGCACCACACGCCGACAGGGCCGCGCAGAGCGCGAGCGCCCGACTCGCGGACAGCCACTTCGTTGACAGCACGGCGGTTGGAGTGTAGCCCGTCGACCCGGCGGGAGCCGTCCATCTGTGGACCTGAAGCTGATCATCCTCGCCGTTCCGGCTCTGCTCTTCTCGCTCTCGTTCCACGAGCTTGCGCACGCGTGGGTCGCGACGCGTCTCGGGGACAGCACGCCGACGCGTCAGGGGCGCCTCACGCTCTCCCCGCTCGCGCACATGGACCTGTTCGGCACGGTGATCTTCCCGGGCATCGCGCTCTTCCTCAACGCGATGCACGTCCCGGCGCCGTTCTTCGGCTGGGCCAAGCCCGTCGAGTTCGTCCCGGCCAACTTCACGCGCCGCGTCACGATGTGGCAAGGCACCGCGCTCTGCGCGCTCGCCGGACCCGCGTCGAACCTGCTCATCGCCTTCGTCGCGGCGCTCACGCTGCGCGCCCTGGTGCTCTTCGCGCCGCACCTCCT
>CAIUAC010000682.1 GCA_903896985.1 uncultured Sandaracinus sp. | reverse complement strand
GAAGCCCGCGCCTGCCGCGTTCGCCGCGCCGAGCGCGAGGTTCGGCGCGACGTAGGTGTCGCTCCCGCCGCGATCGACGAGCCACGCGAGCGAGAAGTCGTGCCCCGCGCCGAGGGCCATGTTCATGCGGCGCGACGCGGTGCCGTAGAGGTCGTCGCCGTTTCCATCGTCGAGCAGCACCGCCGCGGCGAAGTGCGCCGCGCCCGCCTGCACGTACCAGCGCGCGTCGTAGCGATCTGCGCCCGCGCCGTCGAGCAGTATCCCCGTGCCAAACCAGTAGCCGGTCGCCTGCGCGAAGATCGCCGCGTCGTAGGTGTCGTCGCCCGCGCGGTCGCGGAGCACGCCGAGGCCGCCGCTCATCGGCACGCCGTCCGCGCGATCGTCGCGCCGCCCGAAGCCCGCGCCCTGCGAGAAGCTCGAGTTCGAGCCGCCCGGGTCCTGCGGCGAGAAGTAGAGGACGTCGTCAGGCACCGCGACGTAGGCGTCGTCGCCCGCGCCGTCCGCGAGCACGCCGATCCCCCGCACGTACCCAAAGCCCTGCGCGTTCGCGTACGCGGTGTAGCGATCGCTGCCGCTCCGATCGATCAAGAGCGCGAGTCCGCCGACCGCCGCGCCCTGCGCCGCCGCCTCTGCCGTGTAGGTGTCGTCGCCGCCCGCGTCGTAGAGCACGCCGACGCCGAGCGACGCGTAGCCCTGTGAAAAGCGCAGCGAGCGATAGGTGTCGCCCTCTGCGCCGAGGTCGAGGAGCAGCCCGACGCCGAGCCTCCCTGCGCCTTGGCGCGGGGTGCGTGAGCGCGTCGCGGGGCCCGAGCCACCGACGACCGCGGTGTCGCGCCCATCGACGTCGGAGGGCAAGCGCGCGCTCCCTGCGGGGCCGAGATCGGTCGCGAGCGGTACCTCGTCGTACGCGTAGAGGTCGTGCCCGGCGACGTCGACGACGACCGCGACGCCGTTCGCGAGGGACGCGTTCGCGCCCGCGGGGAAGCGATACACGTCGTCGCCGCCGAGGTCGACGAGCAGCAGCGTCGAGTGGAAGGTCGCGTCGTCGTAGGTGTCCGCCGCGGTGCCGCCGCGCACCTCGAGGCGGCCGGCGGGAGTGTCGAACGAGAGGCGCGCGGCTGCACCTTCGTGGGTCCCGAGCTGAGCGGCGGCGTCCGCGAGATCGCGCGCGGCGGTCGCGAGCAGCGCGACGTCGACGTCCCCGAGCAGCGCGCCTTGCTCGTCGGCCCGGCGCACCTCGGGCGCGCGGAAGTGCGTCGGGAAGAGATAGCCGCCGCCTGCGTCGAGGAACGCCTCCGCGTCGGGGCCGAGCGCGGCGATGGCGCGGGCGCGCAGCGGGAGCGCCTCCGCGAGCGCGCGAAAGAGGTGCGCGAGGGGCGCCGCGAGCGCTGCGTCCACGGACGTGAGCTGTGCCGCGACGTCTGCGGCGTCCGGGGTGGCGCCCGCCGCGACGAGCGCCGCGGTGAGCGCGTCGCCGAGCGCGCCATCTGCGGCGGTCGACGTGGGCGCGAGGCGCAGATCTGCGAGGCGCGCGGCGCCTTCGATGCCGCGCGCGGCGGGCGAGGCGGCGTCGAGAGCGTGGTCGAGCGCGCCTGCGACCGAGTCGGCGAAGGACACCGCGACGGGCCAACTGCCGCGGATGCGGTCGGTGAACGAGAGCCGGAAGCGGTCGTGGGCGACGCCGTCGCCGAAGCGCGAGACGAGGTCGTCCGAGAACGCCGCCGTGCAGCGATCTCGACCGACGCCGGCGAGCCCGCGATCGACGAGGGTGGTCGGATCGCCGAGCAAGCAAGCGCAGTCGCGCGGGAGTCCGAGCGCGTCCGCGTCGGGATCGTGCCCGACCGGCACGCACGCTCCGCCGCCGCCCGGGGTCAGCGCGAGCACCGTGCCCGGAGCGCAGGTGCCGACCCCGCTCGGCGCCGTGAGGCACACGCGCAGCGCGCCCTCGCCGTAGCAGTCGGAGCCCGCCGGGCAGGTCCCGCCCGCCCCGCAGAGCGTCGCGCGGCCCGCCGCGACGAGCGCCTCGCAAGAGAGCCCCGCCTCGCGCGCGTCGGGCACGCACACGCGCGCGCCATCCGGCGCAGCGTCGTTGCGCGGCCTGCAGCGTCGCAGCCCAAAGGGGCAGTCCGCGTCCACGCGACACTCGCTCGTGCACACCG
>CAIUAC010000681.1 GCA_903896985.1 uncultured Sandaracinus sp. | reverse complement strand
TCGCCGGCTTCGTCGCGCGCGACGACGAGCTTGTAGCCCGTGGTGGGGCTGGCGCTGGCGAAGTACGCGAGGATCCCGGGCCGCGTCTCGAGCTCGCCCTTGGCGGCGAACTCGTCGTGGAGGACCGCGTACGCGGCCTCGAAGCTCGGGTCCTCGGGCGACGCGACCAGCGAGAGCGTGTATTTGCCCCACGCAGCGCGCGCCTTGGCGTCGCCCTGCGGAAGCTCGGTCAGCGCGAGGAGAGGCTGCGTCACGCTCGAGGACTCACGCCGACATCTCGACGAGCACCGCGTCGAAGACGCCCAGCGCGTCGTCGACCTCCGCCGGGCGCGTCACGAGGTGCGGTCGCAGGCGCACCGAGCGGGTGCCCGTGTACGTCGCCATCACGCCGCGCCGCTGCGCGCGCTTGAGAAAGTCGTCGCGCAGGGCCGCCGTCGGCAGGTCGAACGCGAGGAGAAAGCCCTGGCCGCGAGGCGACGTCACGAGGGCCGGATAGCGCTCGGCGAGCGCCTCGATCCCGGACAGAAAGTGCGCGCCCGTGGACTTCACGTTCGTCAGCAGGTCGTCGCTCGCGATCGTGCGGAGGATCTCGAGGCCGAGCAGCGCGCGCGCGCGGTCGCCGTTGCGCGTCTGGTACATGCGCCCGAACTGCGAGATGGCGTAGTCCGCGCTGGCGAAGAAGCCGCCCATCTGCATCTTCTTGCCGAACGTCACCATATCCGGCGGCTCGGGCAGCTCGAATTGCTCGTGCGCCCAGAGCGTGCCGCTCGGCCCGCAGCCCGTCTGCACCTCGTCGAAGATGAGCGCCGCTCCCGCCTGCCTCGTGAGCGCCTGCACGCGCCGGAAGAACGCGGGGCTCGCGTGCCTGTCGCCGCCCTCGGACTGCAGCGGCTCGACGATGACCGCCGCGACGCGCCCGGCGTGCCGCGCGAGGACGTGCGCGAGCTCCGTCAGCGACGCCTCCTCTGCGCGCGCGTTCTCGTCGGGGAAGCGCGCGAGCGGATAGCGGCTCTCCGGGAAGGGCACCTGCGGCCAAGGGAACGCGGGCAGGTCGGCCTTGTGCATCAGCTTGCTGTGCGTCGCCGACAGCGGGCCGAGGCCGCGGCCGTGAAACGCGCCGCCGAACGAGACGATGACCGCGTCCGTGCCCGCGTTGTCGAGGACCGCGCGCTGCTCGCCCTCCGGGAGCTCGAGCGGGTTCGGCGACCTGCCGTCGGCCTTGCGGCGCCGCTCGCCGTGCACGATGAACGCCGCCTTCATCGCGCTCTCGACGCCCTCGCCGCCGGCGTCGACGCAGTACATCTTGGTCATGCCGCGCGGCGCAAAGCGCGCGCCGATCTCCTCGACGTACTCGATCCAGAACGGCGTCGTGAGGAACGGCGTCGAGGTCGGGTTGACCGACGCGTGCGCGAACGCCGGCGAGCGCGCGAGGTCGAGCAGCGCGGGGTGGTTGTAGCCGAGCGCGCCGAGCGCGAAGCTCGCGAAGAGGTCGAGGAAGACGTTGCCGTCGACGTCGTGGAGCCAAGGGCCCGACGAGGTCACGTCGTCCGCGATCACCGCGCGGTAGATCGACTGCATGTCGAAGCCGCCCCTCGCGATCAGCGCTTTGGCGAGGGGGCCTGGGAGCTCGGTCGTGACGAGGCGCTGGCTCTTCGGGGTGGTCATGGCGCGGCAAGTATCGAGCAGCGCGGCGCGCTTGTCACCGCGCTCGACTCAGCGCGCTTGAGGTGTCTGCGCCGTTCGTGGTCTGCTGCGGCTCGCTCATGGCATCTCCGCTCCGACCGATCGAAGAGGCCTGTTATTGGCTCGCCAAGCACCAGCGTCCGGCGCTGCCGCCGCTCCGCGGGAGGCGCGAGGCAGACCTCGCGATCATCGGCGCGGGCTTCACGGGCCTCTGGACGGCGCACTTTCTAAAAGAGCTCGAGCCGAGCCTCGAGATCGTCGTCGTCGAGCAGGCGACCGCGGCGTACGGCGCGAGCGGGCGCAACGCCGGGATGGTCCTCGACACGATCGATCACTCGCACGACCTCGCCATCTCGCACTTCGGTGAGGCAGAGGCCCAACGCCTCGCGACCCTCGGGCGCGACAACGTCGACGAGCTGCTCGCGACGCTCGCGGCGCGCGGGATCGACTGCGACGTCGAGCGAACTGGCACGCTCATCGTCGCGCTCCACGACGCGCACCTCGAGGGCTTTCGCGCGGACGTCGAGCGCGCGCGCGCGTTCGGGATCGATGACCTCCAGGTCCTCGACGCCGGCGAGGTGCGGCAGCGCCTCCACAGCGAGCGCTACCTCGGTGGGCTCTTCAACCCGCACGGCGCGGTGCTCGATCCCGCCGCGCTCGTGGAGGGCCTCGCGCGCGATGTGCGGGCGCGCGGCGTGTCGATCTACGAGCAGACGCGCGTGACG
>CAIUAC010000680.1 GCA_903896985.1 uncultured Sandaracinus sp. | reverse complement strand
GCTCGCTACGACGCCGCGATCAGCGTCGAGCCGGGCGGCGACGACTTCGCCAAGGCCGTCACGCTGCGCTTCTTCCGCGCGCTCGGCGACGCCGACGACGGCACCTCCGACGCCGCGACGCTCAGCGCCGCCCTCACGCACCGAGAGGCCGCATGAGCGACAAGCCCCGCCTCCTCGTCATCGAGGACGGCCACGAGTACGCCGAGTTTGCACGGCTGTTCCTCGGCGACGCCTACGAGATCAGCGCGGCGCACTCTGCGGAGGGGGCGCTCGCCCTCCTCGAGGCGCACGGCGCCGACGTGCTCCTCGTCGATCTGCGCTTCGATCGCGCAGCCCCCGAAGGGCTCGTCGGCGACCTCGACGAGACCGCGCGGCGGCTCTTCGGCGGAGACCGCGCGCGCGCGCTCCGGCACCTGCAGGATCAGCAGGGCGCCCTCGTGCTCGGCGTGCTCCGCAGCAAAGGCCACACCCAGCGCGCCGTCTTCGTGCACGACTTCCCGCCGCGCCGCCTCGAGAACCTGCGCAAGCTCTACGGCGACGTCGACGCGGTCGCGTCCTTCGACGCCGCCGCGATCCGCGCCGCGCTCTCTCGCGCGCCGACCACCGGAGCGAAGCGATGAGCGCGCGCGACGCAGAGCGCGCAGCAGGGCTCGCCGCGGCCCTCGCGCACGACGTCGGCAAGTACCTCGCGCGTATCGCGCGCAACGTGCCGCCCGGCGGCGACGTGCCGCCCGCGCTCGCCGCCATGCTCCTCGCGGACGTCTTCGAGACGCACGCCGGGCGCCCTGCCCTCGCGCGCTTCGACGAGCTAGCGCCCGACCTCGCCGCGCTCACGCACGACGCCCGCCTCGACGAGGTGCGCGCGCTCCTGACCACCGCCGCCTCGCACGAGCGCGCCGCGCGCGACGGCGATCCAGCCGCGCTGCGCGCCCTCGCCTCGCTCGCGCTCGCCGTCGAGTCCACGCTTCGCGCCCTCGCCCGCGACCTGCGCGCCGGAGCCCGCCCATGACCTCCCAGCCCCGCCGCGCGCAGCGCCTCCGCCGCCCCAAGCTCCTGATCGTCGACGACGGCGAGCGCTACGTCGAGCTCGCGCACGCGCTCCTGCGCGACTACGACTACGCGACGCGCTGCGCGCTGCCCGGCCCGTGCTGGACCTGCCCCGAGCGCCGCGGCTGCAAGCTCACGCACGCGCACGACGCGCGCGAGGCCGACGAGGCGCTCGCCCGTCACCCCGACGTCGACGTCGTGCTCCTCGACGTCGCCTTCGACCTCCCCGAGGCGCGCCTGCTGCCGTCGTCCGAGCCGGACCTCGAGCGGCGCCGTCGGCTCCAAGGCATCGCGATCCTCGCGCACCTGCGGCGCTCGCGCGGGGACCTGCCCGTCGTGCTGATGACGAGCGAAGAGGAGCTCGCCTTCGAGGACGCCGCCGAGGCGCTCGCCGTCGACGAGTTCGCGACGCTCGCGGGCGAGGCCGCCTTCGACGCGCGCGCCCTCTCGCTCCTCGTCGAGCGCGTGCTCGCCCGCCGCGCAGACGCGCCCGAGGCCGGCGGCTACTCGTGGGGACACACGCCCGCGATGGCGCGCCTCCGACGCGACGCGACGACGCTCGCGCGCACGTCCTTGCCGATGCTGCTCCTCGGCGAGACGGGCACCGGCAAGAGCGCCCTCGCCGAGCGCGTGATTCACCCCGCGACCGAGCGCAAAGGCCCGTTCGTCGCCGTCGATCTCTCCGCGCTCCCCGAGACGCTCGTCGGCGCTGAGCTCTTCGGCACGGCGCGCGGCGCGTTCAGCGGCGCCGTCGAGCGCGCAGGTCGCTTCGAGCGCGCGGACGGCGGCACGCTGCTCCTCGACGAGATCGGCAACCTCTCGCCGGAGCAGCAGCGGATGTTGCTGCTCGTGCTCCAAGACGGGCGCATCACGCGCCTCGGCGAGAGCGCCGCGCGCCCCGTCGACGTCAAGGTGATCGCCGCCACCAACGCCGACCTCGAGGCGAGCGTGCGGAGCGGCACCTTCCGCGCCGACCTCTACGCGCGCCTCAACCCCGCCGCGAAGCTGCGCCTGCCGCCGCTCCGCGAGCGCATCGCCGACCTGCCGGAGCTCGCCGCGTCCTTCGTGCGCAAGACCTTCGCGAGCGGCGTCGATCGGGCGCTCCTCGCGCGCTACCTCGAGGCCGCCGGGCTCGACCGACAGGCAGGCTCCGCGCTCGCGTCCGCCCCGCACGCGGAGCTCGTCATCGGTCGCGCGCCCGCTGCGCCGACGCGCGGCGTCGTCTTCGTGCTCGCGCGCCCCAGCCTCACCGCGCTCGAGGCGCACGCCTGGCCCGGCAACGTGCGCGAGCTCGAGCTCCTCTTGAAGACCGCCGTCGTCTCCGCGCTCTCCGACGCGCTCGCCGCCACCGAGGGTCAAGCGGACGCGACGCCGCCCGACTCGACCCGCCCCGCCTCCCGCCGCGCGACCGGCACGACGCAGCAAGCGCGCATCGTGCCCATCCCCGCGAAGCTCGTGCGCGAGCTCGTCGCCGCGTCTTGGGCGCCCGACGCGCCCCGCCCGAAGCGCGGCGCCGAGAGCTTCGAGGTGCGCCCCGGCACGACCGCGCACGACGTCGCCGTCAGCCTCGAGCGGCAGCTCTACGAGCGCCTCTACGGCGAGACGAGCGGCGACTTCGAGGCGATGGCGCGCCGGCTCCTGCTCGGCGACGCGACGACGAACGCGCGCCGCGTGCGCCTGCGCTTCAATCAGCTCGGCCTGCGCGCCCGCCGCAAGGCCTGAGCGCTCGGCATCAGGCGCGGCGCTCCGCTACGAATCGTAGACACAAGACTCTACGATTCGCAGCCTCAGCCTGACTCAGCCCGTCAATTCGCTGGAGAAACCACGGTCTGCGCGTTGGCCCGGCGCGTGCTCTCTCGTCCCCTCGAGGAGCACGACGACCATGACCCAGCGCACCACCGACCACAGCGTACTGACGGCACTCTCGGAGCTG
>CAIUAC010000679.1 GCA_903896985.1 uncultured Sandaracinus sp. | reverse complement strand
CGTCGCGCGGAAGGTGCTGCCGTCGCGCGTGGCCTCGATGCGCCGGAAGACCTCGCGATCCTCGGCCTCGGACGCGCCCTGATGGTACGCGAACACGAGGCTGCGCACGCGGCTGTCGGGGTCGTCGACGGTCGCCTCGAGCGGAACTGCGGTGCCGCGCACGGCCTGCGCCGGCGAGCGATGCCGGACCGTCACCGCCGCGGGCGGGCGCGTCTGGAAGCCTGGCCGCCCATCGGTCTCCCAGGTCTGCTTCACGCGATCGAGGAAGGTGCGCGTCTGCGGCGCGACGTCCGCGTCCGGCGCGAAGTCGGGCTCGATCGAGAGCAAGCTGCGATACGCGCCCGCCGCTTCTTCCTCGCGTCCGAGCGCCAGATACGTGAAGGCGAGCAGCTTGTAGATCGTCGTGTTCTCCGCCGGGGAATTGCCCGAACGGATCAGCGCCGCCGAGAGCGTCTGAAGCGCCTGCTCGAACTCGAGGTCGTCGTATTGCTGCTGACCCTGACGGATCAGTGGATTGCCGCGCGCCTGCGCGAGCACGGGCGCGGCGACGAGGGAGACGGCGAGAACGAGCGCGAGCGAGGAGAGCCAGCGAAGCATTGCGTCGCGAGGGTATCACGAGCCGGGGCGCCGAGGACCAGTCCCCTCGACGCGCCCCGCCGCGCGCCGCCCGCGCCGCAGCGCGAGCAGCCACGCGCCCCAGGCGAAGAGCGGCACTCCGAAGAACAAGAGCAGCCCGATACGCGCGAGCCCGGGCACCTCGCCGCTCGAGCTGCGCGGGCTGCCGGGCGCGGGCTGCACGGTGAGGAAGTAGAGGATCGCCGCCTCCCCGAGGTACGGCGCGTCGGCCGCGTGCGAGGCGAGCCGCGGAAACACGAGCGTGCCGCCCGGGAGCGTCCAAGCCGCCGCCGCGAGCTCCGCAGAGAGCGCGTACGCGTGATCGAAGCGACCGTTGCGCCGCGCCGCCGCGATGCCGAAGGCGCTCGCCGCCGTGCCGAGCCCAGCGACGACCGGCCCCGCGTCGATCTCGAACGTGAACTCCGGCTCGACGCTGCCGCGCGCGTACTCCCGGAAGCCCTCCGCCCAGCCGTTCTGCTGATAAAAGCCGCGCTCGTACCGCCCGTACAAGTCTCTCGCGGTCGCCTGTCCGTAGAGGTCCGGCACGAAGAGCAGCGTCCACGAGTTGCCGATCCCGCGGGACGGCTGCACTTGCGCGCCGCTCGGCAGGTCCATGCGATACGGCACCAGCCCGAGCTCGTCCGCCATCGGCCCGACGAACGCGCGGCGCGAGCGCGCGAAGAACGCCGAGTGATCGGTGCCGAGCACGGCGTCGGCGCGCTGAATCAGCCCGACCGCGACGAGCACATCGATCGGATAACACTCGCCCGGGTAGTCCTCGAGCACGCCGAGCGGCGAGGCGTCGAGGTCCGCGCTGAGCGTCTCGACCTGATCGCGCAACATCGGCACCGCGGTGCCGTCGTGCGTGATGCGCTCGTAGCTGCTGAGCCCCGCGATCAGGAGCGCGCGAAAGAACACGTCGCGGTCGTGCAGGTAGTCGTCGCCCCAGTGCGTGCGCACCCAGGCGTGATGCGCGGGGTCGAGGAGCAGCGCCTTCGCCGCGCGGACGGCGCCCGCAGAGTCCTCGGCGGGGGAGTCGCCGCGCCGGCCGTGCTGCTCCCAGTCGACGACCAGCGCTTCGGTGGCCATCAGATAGAAGACCGCCGTGAAGATCGGCCACTCCGTCGTCGGCACATCGTGCAGCGCGGCCTGCGCGGCTTGCCGCGAGGCGACGCGCTCCCGGGCCCACGCTTCGATCTTCGGCGTGAGCGCCGCGTGCAGCTCGCGGGCGCGCGCCGGGATGCCGGGGCCTCGGAGCGCGGGATCGCGTAGGTCGCGCACGAGCAGGACGCCCGGCCAGAGGAACGTCGGCAGAGTGAGCAAAGCCGCGAGAAACAGGAGCCAGCGAAGAGTGCGCGCCATCAGTCGTCTCCGTGCGAGGGGTACACGGCGGACTCTTCGCGGGGCGGTCGGCCGCCGCCTCACGCGTCGACTCGAGCGGTCGCGCGAGGGCGCTGAGCGGTCGCCGCGCGGACTGAGCGGTCACCGCTCGATGGCCTCGAGAGCCGCTCCGCACCGTCCGCGCCTGAGGCGGAGTCTCCACCTCCACGCGGACTCCCGCGCGCGCGAGGCAATCGGCCTCTCTTGCCCTCGTAAATCGGAGACTTATTGATGTTGGCGTGAAACGAGACTCGAAATGGGCTGTCGCCCTGCTGTGCGTGAGTGTCGCGTTCACCTCTGTGGCGATGGCGCAGGTGCCCGCGCCTCCGGGCCCCGCGCCCGACCAGGGCCCTCCCTATCTGGTGTCCATCCTCGTCAAGGGGTTGCATATCGGAGGCCGCGTGTTCGGAGGCATCTACCGCGACGCCGAGCTCTGGACGGAAGAGGGCGGCGCCGTCTCGACCTGCTCGGTGCGGGTGCGCGCGCATCAGGCGATCTGCACGTTCTCCGTGCTGCGGCCGGGGCGCTACGCCGCAGCGTTCTTTCACGACTGGGACGGCGACGGCGTGATCGACAAGAACTTCCTCGGCATCCCCACCGAGGGATATGCGTTCTCGCGCGACGTCAGCGCGGTCTTCTCGGCGCCGGCCTTCGGGCGCGCGGCCTTCGACGTGCCGCTCCGGTCCGTCGTGTCTGCGACGATGCGTTATTGACGGAGCCGGCCATGGACGAACCCTGGTGGAAGCAGACGACGACCTACCAGATCTACCCGCGCTCCTTTGCAGACTCGAACGGTGACGGCATCGGGGACCTGCGTGGCGTGATCGACAAGCTGGATTACCTGCAGTGGCTCGGGGTGGAGACGCTGTGGCTGTCTCCGTTCTTCGAGAGCCCGCAGGCGGACTTCGGCTACGACATCAGCGACCACTTCGCGATCGCTCCCGAGTACGGCACGCTCGCCGACGTCGCGGAGTTGCTGCGCGAGGTGCACGCCCGCGGGATGAAGGTCGTGCTCGACATGGTGCTGAACCACACCTCCGCGCAGCACCCGTGGTTCTTGGCCTCGAGGCGCGACCGCGCCGACCCGAAGCGCGACTGGTATCTCTGGCGCGACGGCGCGAAGCCCAACGGCAAAGCGCCCCCGAACAACTGGCGCTCGATGCTCGGCGGCAGCGGTTGGCACTACGACGACGCGAGCGGACAGTGGTACTTCGCGAGCTTCCTCGGCTTTCAGCCGGACCTCAACTACCGCAATCCACAGGTGAAAGCGGCCATGCTCGACGTGGTGCGGCACTGGCTGCGGCAGGGCGTCGACGGGCTGCGACTCGACATCTTCAACGCGCTCTTCAAGGACGAGTCGTTCCGCGACAACCCGTTCTCGTTCCGCGCGCTGCCGTCGGAGTCCAACCCGCACGGCTTCTTTCAGCGACATCGGCACACGATCGATCACCCGGACACGCTCGCGTTCGCGCGGGAGTTGCGCTCCGTAGTCGACGAGTTCTCGGACCCGCCGCGCTTCCTCGTCGGCGAGGTGTTCGGCGACGCGGAGATGCTCCAACAGTACTGCGGCGAGGCGGCCGATGGACTGCACCTGGTGTTCCTCTTCGAGGCGCTGACGACGCGCTACTCAGGTCGCGCCGTGCGCGGGATGGTCGCCGGCTTCGAGCGCGCGTTCCCTGATCCCTTCACGCCGACCTATGTGTTCGGGAACCACGACCGCCCGCGGTTCGGCCATCGGCATGGCGGAGACCGCGAGAAGTCGAAGCTGCTCGCGACTCTGCAGCTCACCGCGCGGGGAGTGCCGTTCATCTACTACGGCGAAGAGCTCGGCATGGAGAACCACGACATCCCGCTCCACGAGGGGCTCGACCCCGTCGCGGCGCGCTTTCGCGGAGTCCCGCAGGCGCTCGCGAGCTGGCTGCGCGGGCGCGGCATCTTGATGAACCGCGACGAGTGCCGCTCACCGATGCAGTGGGATGACGG
>CAIUAC010000678.1 GCA_903896985.1 uncultured Sandaracinus sp. | reverse complement strand
GGCAACGCGCGCAGCGTCCCGATGCGGCCGAACGTCCTGCTGATCACGGTCGACGCGCTCCGCCCCGATCACCTCGGCGCGTTCGGCTACCGCCGCGCGACCTCGCCGAACCTCGACGCCTTCGCGCAGACCGCCGTGCGCTTCGAGGACGTGCTCGCGCAGTCATCGCGCTCGCTGCGTTCGATCCCCGCGTTCATGACGGGCTTCGCGCCGTCGCAGATCCAGTTCGGCGACGAGTACCTCTACGCCGCCGTGCTGCCCGAGAACCAGACGCTCGCCGAGACGCTCGCCGGCGCCGGCTACGCGACGGCGGTGACGATGGGCACCGACTACTTCGACCGCACCGGGGGCTTCTTCCAGGGGTTCACGGACTCGAACCAGGTCCCCATCTACAAGCCGCCGCGCACGCGCCCGGTGGACGACGCCATCCCGCAGATGCGGCGCCTCGCGGCGGGGTCGCAGCCCTGGTTTCAGTGGGTGCATCTCTTCAACGTGCACGAGGAGTACCTCTGGGATCGCGTGCCGTCGCGCTTCGGTCCGACGCCGATGGACGCGTACGACACGGAGATCCGCTTCGCCGACACCGAGGTGCAGCGCCTGCTCGTGGAGCTTCGGCGGCTCGGGCTCGACCAGAAGACCATCGTCGTCATCGGCTCCGATCACGGCGAGGCGTTCGGCGAGCACAACAACCGCGGGCACTCGTTCACGCTCTACGACGAGGAGCTGCGCGCGACCTTGATGATCCGCGCGCCCGGCATCCCGGCGAGCGTCGTGCGAGAGCCCGTGCCGCTGATGGATCTGATGCCGACGATCCTCAACCTCGCGCACGTCCCGGTGACGCGCCCGATGCCCGCGCGCAGCCTCGTGCCGCGCATGATGGGGCTGCCGGCGTCGACCATCGAGCGCCCGATCTACAGCGAGCTGATGCCCGACGGGCTGTACCCGTTCGACGTCAAGAGCGTGCGCCGCGGGCGCTACAAGCTGCTCTGGTGGGTGCGCGAGGGGCGCACGGAGCTCTACGACGTGGTCGCGGATCCGCGCGAGCAAGCCGACCTCTCGGACGACGACCCGCACACGCGCGACGAGCTGCTCGGGCTGCTGCGCGCGTGGGTCGCCGAGACGAACCGCCCGTCGAACCGCGACGAGGACATCGTCTCCCGCGCGCAGCTCGTCGCGCCGCCCGCGCACATGACCCGGCGCATCGACGCGACGTTCGACGACAGCATCACGCTCCTCGGCGTGGACCTGCCGCGCACGAGCTTCGCGCCGAACGACCGCATCCCGGTGACCCTCTATTGGCGCGCCGACTCGGACCCGGACGCGAGCTACTTCTTCGAGCTGACCTTCGAGGGGCCGCCGGGCTTCCCCGTGCCGCCGCACTTTCACGCGGCGCACATCCCGGTCAACGGGCGGCTGCCGACGGATCACTGGCGCGAGGGCGACATCATCCGCGACGAGAGCGAGATCGTCGTGCCGCACAACATCGGGCGCCCGGTGCACCTGCGGATGCGGCTCGTCGTGAAGAACGGCGCAGAGCTGACGCCGTACACGGACTCGGGCGCGGGCGGCATCGTGCTGCCGCTCGCGGAGATCGACATTCGCTGAGCGCCGGGGCGCGCCGCTTCGTCCGTGCTCGTCCGCGGGGCGTGCGTTATCCTCGCGCCCAACATGGCCTCTTCGATCGCTGAATTCTTCACGCTGCGGGGGGTCGCCGCGGAGATCGCGCAGGAGCCGATCGAGCGCCGCGCCGAGCGCGCCGCGGTCGTGACGCGCGCGCGCCAGAAGCGGGAAGCGGCAGAGGCGCTGTGGTCCGTCGCGCAGCCCGTCGAGGCGCTGCACCTGCTGATCGAGGCGCTGCGGCTCTTTCGAGACGTCGCCCTCGAGGGCACCGCGCAGGCTGAGTCCGACCTCGGGCCGCTGCGCCCGCGCGCGTCGGTGCGCCCGCGCGCAGCGGGCGCCGAGGGGGCGCTCGACACGCCCGCCGCTCGCCCTTCCGGTCGGCCGTCGGCCCGCCCCTCCGCCAGCCCCGCCGCCGGCCCCTCCGCTCGCCCGCGCGCGTCGGTGCAGGCGCCGGACGCCGAGCCGACGCCCGAGACTGACGTCGCGACGCCCTCCGCGCTCGAGGCGCGCCTGAAGGCGCTCGGCGTGTCAGCGCGACAGGCGCAGGCGACCGCGGC
>CAIUAC010000677.1 GCA_903896985.1 uncultured Sandaracinus sp. | reverse complement strand
CGCCTCGCCGGACTCGTGCCCTTCGCGCATCGAGACCCAGATCTCGTAGAGCCCCGCGTCGCGGAATGGCGCGACGGCGCCGCGCGTCTCAGCGGCGAGCTCGCCCTCGCTGACGAGCGCGCGGTAGAGGCGCGAGGAGCGCCCGCCGAGCAGGATCTCGTTGAGGATCGTCAGCACCGCGTGGTCGTACTCGCCGAACGCGGGCGCGCGATAGCCGAGCTGGAGCTTCTCCGTCGGGGTCGGGCGGCGCATCGTCACGCGCCGCTCGGCGCGCTGCGCGGGCTCGGCGACGGGCGCCTCTTCAGGGAGGCGCGCGGGGCGGAGGCGCCCGTAATTCTCGCGGATGACGCGGAGCGCCGCCTCTTCGTCGACGTCGCCGGCGAGCACGATCGTCGCGTTGTTGGGCGCGTAGTAGGTTCGATAGAACGCGCGACAATCGGCGGTGGTGAAGCCCTCGATGTCCTGCCGCCAGCCGATGGTGGGCCAGTGATACGGGTGCGTACGGAACGCGAGCTTGTAGAGCTCCTCGTTCGCGGAGCCCTCGACGTCGTCGTCGACGCGCATGGCGCGCTCGTTGATGACGACGTCCTTCTCGCTCGAGACCTGCGGGTCGCGCAGCACGAGGTGCGACATCCGGTCGGCCTCGAGGCGCGCGACGAGCGGGAGCGAATCCCTCGGCACGTTCTCGTAGAAGTAGGTCCAGTCGACCCAGGTCGCCGCGTTCGTCTCGCCGCCGGCGGACTCGAGCTGCCGGTCGAACTCGCCCGCGGCGAGGTGCTCGGTCTCGTTGAACATCAGGTGCTCGAAGAGGTGCGCGAGGCCGGTCTTGCCCTCGTGCTCGTTGCGCGAGCCGACCTTGAACCAGGTCTGGTAGCTGATGACGGGCGCGGAGGCGTCGACGAGCACGAGCACCGTGAGCCCGTTGCCGAGGCGATAGCGCGTGAGCAGCAGGGACTCGCCGAAGGGCACTTGATCGACGAGCTCGTAGAGAGCCGTCCGGCTGCGCTGCCCGCGGTTGAGCTCCGCGACGAGGCGCGCCTGCGGGGGCGTCACGGGCGCCGTCGCGCAGCCCTGGGCAAGAGAGGTCACGGCGAGACCGACGAGGGAAGCGGTGATGCGGCGTTTGGCCATGAAGCGAGTGCGGGCAGAGTATCGGACGAGATCGGCAGGTCAACCGCTCATGCGCCGCGGACGGCGCCGCGCGCGCGCTCGGCTATCATGCGCGGCTCGATGTCGAGTCGCCGCGCGCAGCCGGATCACGCCCTCGAGAAGATCGCCGAGAAGAGTGGCTTTCCGCTCGCGCTGCCCACGCACGCGGCGCGAGCGATCGAGCGCAAGGGACAGGCCGTGCTCGTCGGGCCGCCGGGCACGGGCAAGACGTACCTCGCGCGGGAGCTCGCGCGGCATCTCGTCGGCGGCGGAGACGGCTTCTTCGAGGTCGCGCAGCTGCATGGCTCGTGGTCGTACGAGGACTTCGTGCGCGGCTATCGGCCGATTCGGCACGCGGACGGAAGCGTGTCCTGGCCGGTGCATCGGGGGCGCTTTCATCTGTTCTGCGACGAGGCGCGCGCGCGAAAGGGCACGTGCGTGTTCGTGCTCGACGAGCTGCATCGAGCGGATCTCGGGCGCGTGTTCGGCGAGCTCCTCTATCTGCTCGAGTACCGCGGCGAGGCGATCCCGCTCGCGCAGGGGGAGATGCCGTTCGAGGTCCCGAAGAACGTGCGCATCGTCGCGACGATGAGCTCGGCGGGGCAAGGACGTACGCTCGCGGACGATGTGCTGCGGCGGCGCTTCGCGTTCATCCCCGTGGGACCGGAGCCCGAGGTGCTGCGGCGCTTTCACGCGAAGACGGGCTTCGAGGTCGGCGGCTTGCTCGACGCGCTCGCGCTCGCGAACGCCGCGCTCGGCGACGCGCGCGGGCACCTGGGGCTCACTTACTTTCTCCGCGAGAGGCTCGGCGAGGAGATCGAGGAGATCTGGCGCTACGAGATCGAGCCGCTGCTCGAGGAGCGGCTCGAGGGTCGCCCCGAGGCGCTGCAGACGCTGCGCTGGGCGAGCGTCGGGCGGCTGATCCTGCCGGTCGTCGTGCCGGTCGTCGTGCCCGACGTCGCGCGCTGAGGGCGCCCGACGCGCACCCGAGTTCACCTCGCGAAATATCGGCGCGCGTCGTACGTAGTGGCGGGTATGAGCACGCTCGGCAACGTCGTCTGGCTGATCTTCGGGGGCTTCGGCACGGCGGTCGGCTACATCACCGTCGGGCTCGGCTACTGCGTCACGATCGTCGGAATTCCCTGGGGTATTCAGGCGATCAAGCTCGGCATCGCGACGCTGCTGCCGTTCGGCATGGAGGTGCGCGAGAGCCGTAGCGCGGGCGGGCTCTTCGAGCTGCTCGCGAACCTCGTGTGGATCGTGCTCGCCGGCTGGGCGATCGCGCTGCACCACCTACTCTGGGCGTTGGTGCTCGCGCTGACGGTCGTCGGGCTGCCGTTCGCCGCGCAGCACCTGAAGCTGGTGCCGCTCGCGCTCTTTCCGTTCGGCAAAGAGCTGCGCTGACGGCCGCGCGCGCCGGAAGGCTCAGGCGGACGGAAGGAGCTCGGCGAGCGCGGCTTCGAGCTTCGACGGATCCTTCTTCGAGTCCGCGAGGCGGTAGAGCGCGTACTTCGCCGAGTCGCTGAGCGCGCCCCAGCCCGCCGGCTCGAACGCGAAGCCGAGCTCGCGCGCCCGCGCCGCGACGCGCGTCGTCACGCCGGCGTCGCGCCAGGGCGTCGCGCGATGCTCCTCTTTCATGGGCTGCTCGACGCGGTTCATCATCGCGCGCGCGATCAGCCGGTACGCGTCGAGGTCCGCCTCGGTGTCCACCGAGAGCTGCCCGAGCGTCAGGCGCTCCGCGAAGGCGAGCGCTTGCCAGCCCGCGAGCGAGATGCGCACGCCCGCCATGTCGGAGCGACGGCGGATGTCGAGCGGCATGAATTCGAGGGTCTCGTACATGTCGTGCTCGAAACCAAATCGGTGCATGAGCAGCAATGTACGGACCTTGCGCAGAAAAGGCGAACCGTAATGCGAGGGCACGGCGCGCCTCGAGCGCCGGGCGGCTGGCGGGCGACGGTCCTTGCTCGGGCTCGCGTCGGAGGGCATCGTCGCCGAGATGATGCAGACGAGCGTAGGTCGATGACGGAACGGAGGTCGCTCGAGGAGGCGCAGAGCCTGGCGCTGAGGTCCGTAGAGCCGCTCGGCGCGGAGTCGGCGCCCGCAGGTGAGGCGCTCGGGCGAGTGCTCGCGGAGAACGTCTACTACCCCGCGCCGTCGCCGCCCTTCGATCACGCGGCGATGGACGGCTACGCGATCGCGGGCGCTGCGCTGGAGGGCGCGACGTTCACCGTGCGCGGGGAGTCGCGCGCGGGCGTGCCGGCGCGAGCGACCGCCCAAGCCGGCGACGCGGTCACGATCTCGACGGGCGCGACGCTGCCCGAGGGGACGGACACCGTCGTGCCGTGGGAGCAGATCACGCGAGAGGGCGACGCCGTGCGGCTCCTCGCGGCGGCGCGCGCGGGGCAGCATGTGCGGCGCGCGGGTGAGGACGCTGCGGCGGGCTCGCTCGCGGTCGCGATGGG
>CAIUAC010000676.1 GCA_903896985.1 uncultured Sandaracinus sp. | reverse complement strand
GCCCACCGCTGCGCTGAACACGAACGCGACGACGACGATCTTCGGCACGAGCACGAAGGGCAGCCCGAGCGGCCCCGACGCGAGGTACGAGCCGCCGAGCCCGAGCGCGATCCCGACGAGCCCGCCGAGCGTCGAGAGCACCGTCGCCTCGACGAGGAACTGCAACAACACCTCGCGCCCGCGCGCGCCGATCGCCAAGCGAATGCCGATCTCGCGCGTCCGCTCGGTCACGCTGACGAGCATGATGTTCATGATGCCGATGCCGCCGACGAGCAGCGAGACGCTCGCGATCGCGCCGAGCAGCGCCGTGAGCACGCCCGTCGCCATCGACGCGAGCTCGGTGATCTCCTTCGTATCGCGCACGATGAAGTCGCTGTCGTCGCCGTCCGCGAGGCGCCGGCGCTCGCGCAGCAGCGCGTCGATGCCGCGCTGCGCCTCCGTCGTCGCGGTCGCCGACACCGCCGAGACGAAGATCACGCCGACGTCGCGATTGCCCGAGATCCGGCGCTGAAACATCGTGATCGGCACCGCGATGAAGTCGTCCTGATCGTCGCCGAAGGTCGAGCGCCCCTTCTCGTTCAGCAGCCCGATCACCTCGCACGAGATCGCGCCGATGCGCAGCGTCGCGCCGAGCGGGTCCGCCGTCCCGAAGAGCTCCTTGCGCGGCGTCGCGCCGAGCACGCAGACGGCGCTTCCCGCGAGCTCCTCCGCGGGGAGAAACACGCGCCCGCTCGCGAGCCCCCACTCGCGCACGCGGAAGTAGTCGTTCGTCGTGCCGGTGATGCCGGTGCGCCAATTCTTGTTGCCGTAGACGGCGAGCCCCGCGCCGCCCGCGCTCGGCGCAGCCCCCGCAACACCGGGCACCTCCTCGGCGATCGCCCGCGCGTCGTCGAGGTCGAAGGGAGGCGCGCTCGTCACCGTCGCGGTGCGCCGTCCGCTCCCCGGGAACACGAAGAGCAGGTTGCGCCCGAGGCTCGAGATGTCGTTCGTGATGCGCAGCGTCGCGCCCTGCCCGAGGTGCACCATCGCGATGACGGCGGCGACGCCGATGATCACGCCGAGCGTCGTCAGCACGCTGCGCATCGTGTTCCTGCGGATCTCGCGCAGGCTCATCATCAGCGTGTTCCACAGCATCGAGAGGCTCATGCGGGCTGCTCCTGCGCCACGTCCGACAGCACGAGCCCGTCGCGAAACGTGAGCACGCGCGAGGCGTAGGCGGCCACCGTCGGGTCGTGCGTGACCATCACGATGGTGATCTTCTGCACGCGGTTGAGCTCGACGAGCAGGCGCATCAGCTCCGCCGTGCGCGCCGAGTCGAGGTTCCCCGTCGGCTCGTCGGCGAGCAGCACCGCGGGCTCGGAGACGATGGCGCGCGCGATGGCGACGCGCTGCTGCTGCCCGCCCGAGAGCTCGCTCGGCGCGTGCGTCTCACGCCCGGCGAGCCCGACCTGCGCGAGCGCCGCGAGCGCGCGACGCCTCCGCTCGCGCGCCGAGACGCCGCGATAGAGCAGCGGTAGCTCGACGTTCTCGAGCGCCGTCGTGCGCGCGAGCAGGTTGAAGCCCTGGAACACGAAGCCGAGGTAATGCCGCCGCAAGAGCGCGCGCTGATCCTGCGAGAGCCCGCCGACCTCGACGCCGCGAAACAGATGCTCGCCGTCCGTCGGCGTGTCGAGACAGCCGAGCACGTTCATGCACGTGCTCTTGCCGCTGCCGCTCGCGCCCATCACCGCGACGAACTCGCCGTCCTCGACGATCACGTCGATGCCCGCGAGGGCGCGCACCTCCGCCTCGCCCTTGCCGTAGACCTTCGTGACGCCGCGCAGCTCGATCAGCGGAGCGCCCTCGCGCGCGGCGGCGTCTCGGGGCACGCGCTACTCCTCGCGCTTCGTGTCGGTGACGAGCGCCATGCGCGGGCGCACCGCGCCGCTCAGCACCTCGGTCATGCGGCCGTCGGTCACGCCCGTCGTCACCGGGATCGGCCGCAGCGTGCCGCCCGCGCCCTCGACCCAGACGTGCCGCGTCTGCCCGAGCCGCTTGCGCTGCTCCTCCGCGTCGCGCCCCATCGGCATGAAGCGCAGCGCGGCGTTCGGCACGGCGAGCACGTCGGGGCGACGGTCCGAGATGACGCTGACCGTCGCCGTCATCCCCGGCCGCAGCAGCCGCCCGGCGTTGTTGAACGAGAGCACCGCCTCGTAGCTGACGACGTTCTGCACGGTGCGCGGCGCGTTGCGTAGCTGCTCCACGCGCGCGTCGAAGTGCCGCCCCGGATACGCGGACACAGTGAACGTCGCCAGCTGACGCTCGCGCACGCGCCCGATGTCGGCCTCGTCGATGTCGACGCGCAGCTCCATGCGCGTGAGGTCCTCGGCGAGCGTCAGCAGCTGCGCGGTCTGAAATTGCCCGTTGACCGTCTGCCCCGGCTCGACGTTGCGCGAGAGCACGACGCCGTTGATCGTCGAGCGGATCACGCTCTTGCCGAGCTGCGTCAGCGCGTTCGAGAGCCCCGCTGCGGCGACCTGCGACTGCGCGCGCGCGCTCGCGAGCCCAGCCTGCGCGCGGGCGATCGCGGCGCGCGCCGTGTCGAGGTCGGCCTGCGAGACGATCTCCCGCTGCCGCAGCTGCTCCACCCGCGCCAGCGTGATGCGCGCGTCGGCGAGCGCCGCGTCCGCCTGCTGCACGGCCGCGTGCGCGACCGCGCCCTGCGCCCTCGCCTCACGCACCCTCCCCTGCAGCTGCTCAGGATCGATCTCGACGAGCACCTGCCCGACGGTCACCGGCTCGTTGAAGGTGACGCGCACCGCGGCGACGCGCCCGGAAACCTCCGTGCCGACCTGCACGGTCTTCACCGCCTGCACGGTGCCCGTCGCCGTGACGACGACGGAGATGTCCGCGCGGCGCACCTGCGCGGTCTCGTACGTCGTGACGCGCGGCTTCATCGCCTTGCGCACGAGCGCGACGACGCCCGCGACGACCGCGACGAGCACGAGCAACGCGACGATGCGCCCGATCCAACGCTTCCACGCGCCGCTCTTGCCGACGCCGAGCGTGCGCACGACGTCTGCGTCCGCCGACTGCCGTGCGTCCGCCTTCGCGCCGCGCGCCGTCATCCCCGCGCCATTCGTCGTGCTCTCCACGAGCGGCATCGTAGGGCGGCCCAAGACACAAGCAATGCCGGGGCTGCGTAAGAAGTGTGAAGCCCCGCGGCGCCGACGTCGCTCGGCACCGCGGGCCTCGCTCAGCCTGCGGTCGGGTAGTCGGTGTAGCCCTTCGGCCCCGGCGTGTAGAACGTGCCGAAGTCGAGCGCGTTGAGCGGGAGGTTCTTCTCGAGGCGCGTGACGAGATCGGGGTTCGCGATGAACGGCCGACCGAAGGCGACGAGGTCCGCCTTGCCCTCGGCGAGCACCGCCTCGGCCTTCTCGCGATCGAAGCCGCCGCTCGCGATGAACGTGCGCGGCCAGGCCTTGCGGAGCGCCGCCTTCAGCGCCGCCGGCACCTCGGGCGCGCCCATCGGGGAGTGATCGACGAGGTGCACGTACTCGACGCCCGTCGCGATCAGCTTCTGCACGAGCGTCAGGTGCGTCTCGTCGGTCTCGGCGTACTGCTCCATGCCCGCGTTGACGCCGTACGGCGAGAGGCGAACGCCGACCCGATGTCCGCCGATCGCGTCGCTGACCGCCTGCGCGACCTCGAGCACGAAGCGCAGCCGATTCTCGATCGAGCCGCCGTACGCGTCCGTGCGCTGGTTCGTCACGGGGCTGATGAACTGCTCGAGGAGATAGCCGTTCGCGCCGTGAAGCTCGACGCCGTCGAAGCCCGCCTCGATCGCGTTCTTGGCCGCCTGCACGAACTCCGCGCGGGTCGAGGCGAGGTCCGCCTCGGTCATCGCGCGCGGCACGGGGTGCGGCTGCATGCCCTGCGAGTCGGTGTACATCTCGCCGGAGGCCGCGATCGCGCTCGGCGCGATCAGCTCAGCGCCCTCAGGCAAATTCGCGGGGTGCCCGACGCGGCCCGTGTGCATCAGCTGCGCGAAGATGTGCCCGCCCTTGGCGTGCACGGCGTTCGTCACGAGCTTCCAGCCGGCGACCTGCTCGGCAGAGAAGAGGCCCGGGATGCGCGCGTAGCCGAGCCCGTTCGGCGACGGGGCGACGCCCTCCGTGAGGATCAGGCCCGCGCTCGCGCGCTGCTCGTAGTGCTCCGCGATCAGGGCGTTCGGCACGTTCCCGAGGGCGCGGCTGCGCGTCATCGGCGCCATCACGACGCGGTTGGACAGAGTGAGCTTGCCGAGCGAGGCGGGAGCGAAGAGCGAGACGTTCGACATGGTTCTCCTGAGCTGGGTAGCGCCGTAGGCGAGGGAACGGCAGACGCTATTCCCCCGAGGCCGAGCATAGTCGCTCGACGGCTGCGCGCGTTACGTCAGCGCCCGTCGTTCAGCCAAATCGCCACGGCGTGCCGCACCGCCGAGCGCGGCGGCAGAAAGCGCACTTGCCCGCCATCGCGCCAAGCCGCGCCCGTGCTCGGTCCGCCGTCGAGGTTGAGCGCCTGCTCGCAGCCGGTCCGCGCGAGCACGCGCGCGAAGCCGTAGAGGGTCGGCCCGCCGAGGCCCTCCTCGCCATCGGTGCGCGCGACGACGACGTCGAGCGTGCGCCCCCCATCGCGGAGGCAGAGCGCCGTGCGATCTGCGCGCTGCCCGTCATCGCGGCGAATATTGACCGCTCGGTCAACGACGAGGCGCGGTCGGCACTGCAGCGCGAAATCGGCGCTCTGCTCGAGCGGCGGCGCCTCGCCATCGAGCAAGTGCGCGACGCCGCCCCGCGCCTCGACGATGCCGCCGCCGATGCGCGCGAGGAACGGCGACAGCAGCCGCCCGCCGCTGACGACCATGCCCTCCGGCTCGCCCTGAAGGCCGAAGAAGCCGCCGTTGATCACGAGCGAGGCGCCGCGCGTCCGCACGACGTCGTCGAGCGCGAGCGACATCCGCAGGTCGACGACCTCGACGCGGGCGCGCGCGAGCGCCACCCGAAACGTGTGCAGGCGGTACGAGTGCCCGTCGGGCAGGGACTCGCTCTGGACCTGCGGAAACGTCCTCGCGGCGCCGCCTGGCACCACGCCCGTGCCTGCGCGGCGCTGCGCGGTCGTGCGGTCCTGCGCGACGACGGCGAGCCCGAGGAGCACGAGCGCGAGGAAGAGCAGGCCGAGGGAGAGCGCGCGGAGCGTCGCGTGGGGCCTCACCATGTGAGCACGAGCTTCGCGAAGGTCTCGTTCGCCTCCATGCGACGGTGCGCCTCACCGACGTCGCTCATCGGCAGCACCGCGTCGAGCACGGGACGCAGCGCGCCGCGCTCGAAGAGCGGCCCTAGCCGCTGCGCGAACACCTGCGCGAGCGCGCACTTCTCCTCGAGCGGGCGGCTCCGCAGCACCGAGCCGAGCACGCGCGCGCGCTTCTGCAGCAGGAGCCCGAGCGGCAGCGCGCCGCTCGCGCCGGTGAGCAACCCGATGACGACGACGCGCCCGCCGACCGCGAGCGCGCGCACGTTCTCCTCGAGGTACGCCGCGCCGACGCCGTCGAGCACGACGTCGCAGCCGCGCCCGCCCGTCGCGACGAGCACCCGCTCGGAGAACTTCCCGTCCGACACGAGGAGCCCCTCGGACGGCGCGAGCCCGAGCGCCTCGCAGCGCGCGAGCTTGTCCGCGGTGCGCGAGGTGCCGAGCACGCGAGCGCCGAGCGCGCGCGCGAGCTGCAGCGCCGCGGTGCCGACCCCGCTGCCGACGGCGTGCACGAGCGCGACGTCCCCGCTCGCGAGCCCCGCCTGCAGCACGAGCGCGTCGTACGCGGTGAGGAACGCCTCCGGCAGCGCGGCAGCCTCGGCGAGCGAGAGCCCGCGCGGGACGGGAATGGTCTCCCTCGCGTGCACGACGAGCGCAGTCGCCATCGCGCCGCCAGCGACGATGCCCATCACGCGATCCCCGACGCGCACCTCGCGCACGCCCTCCCCGAGCGCGGCGACGACGCCCGCATATTCGAGCCCCGGCACGTCCGCGGGCACCCCAGGAGGTGCCGGGTAGAGCCCACGCCGCTGCAGCGTGTCGGCGCGGTTCAGCCCGGCCGCCGCGACCTCGACGCGCACCTCGCCAAAGCCCGGCTCCCGGAGCGCGAGCTCCCCGAGCGAGAGCACCTCGGGCCCCCCGAACGACGTGATGCGGACAGCGCGCGCGAGGGTCGTCACGGCGCTCAGCCTAGCGCGCCTCGACCCGCGCGGGGCGCGACGCCGGCGCACGATCAGCGCCCGGCTCGTCAGCGTGGCAGAGCGCTTCGTGCGAGGCGCTCGCTTCTACGCACTCACGGTACGACGACCCGGTGCACGACGACCGGGCCCGTCGCGTCGCGCACGACGGTCAGCGGCTCCGTCGTGTCGAAGCGCACCGACGTCGTCTCCGCGCGGTACATCGCCGGCACGCCGATCGCGACCGCGTCGCCGAACGCCGCCGCGTCCACGCTGACGGTCGTCCCGGTGATCACGGTGTGCGAGGCGACGGTCAGCAGGCCCGCCGACGAGAGCAGCTGGAACGTCCCGACGTTCGCGCCGCCCGCCGTGTCGAAGACGACGATGACTCCGCCGCGGTGCACGAACGAGAGGAGCGCCACGCTCCACTCAGTGCCGATCGCCTGCAAGTCGGCGTCGGTCGCGTCGCGCTGCGCGTAGACGACCAGCACCTCGGCCGACGCGAGCATCAGCGGCACATCCGCGCGCGTGACGGGGGTGCGCGCCCAGGTGCGTCCGCGGGCCGTCGCGACTTGGTTGATCGCGACGTCTGTGCCGGCGATCGACGCCGCCCGCGCGCGCCCCTCGTAGACGAGGACGCGGACGGGCGAACCCGAGCCGAGGAACACGGCGTTGCCGGCGACGCGGTTCATCCCGATGCGCGTCGTCGTGTAGTCGTGGCCGATCAGCACGACGTGCCCCGCCGTGCCGCTCGAGCACGCCGAGTCGATGCAGATGCCGGTCGCGCAGACGTTCGGACAGGAGCCGCAATGATCGGGATCCGTCTGCAGGTCGACGCAGCTGTGACCGCAGGGGACGAGCGGCGCATCGCAGACGGGCGCGCACACGCCGACCGAGCAGACCTCTGCGGGCAAGCAGATGTTGTCGCAGAAGCCGCAGTTCGCGGGGTCGGAGTCGGGGCGCACACAGAGGTCGCCGCCGCGAATCTGTCCGATATCGCACGGCAGGAGCGCCCCGCCGTCGCCGACGCTGCCGTCGACGCCACCCCCGTCGACCACGCTGCCGTCGACGCCACCCCCGTCGACCACGCTGCCGTCGACTCCACCGCCGTCGACCACGCTGCCGTCGACTCCACCGCCATCGACCACGCTGCCGTCGAGCACGCTGCCGTCGACTCCACCGCCGTCGAAGTCACCAGCGTCGCCGTTCGAGCCATCGGGGACCTCGCCGTCCAGCAGGGCACCGTCGGGCACCTCGCCGTCCAGCAGATCGCCGTCCAGCAGATCGCCGTCCAGCGTGCCGCCGTCGCCGGCGTCGCCGTGACCGAGATCGCGCGGCCCGAGATCGCGCGGCCCGAGGTCGACGCCGCCCTCCCCGCTCGTGCACGCGCCCGCGACGCACAGACTGCCGCCGCCGCAGGTGTTGCCGCAGACGCCGCAGTTGGTGCGGTCGTTGAGGAGGTCCACGCACGCGCCGCGGCAGACGGAGAAGCCGTCGATGCACTCGCCGCCGATGACCGTGCTCGCGCACGCGGTGAACACCAGGGGGAGAAGAGCGAGCAGAAGCGAAGAAACGACTCGACGCATCACGGCGTACCTCCCGAAGCGGGCGCTGCTGATTCTACTCGCGGCGCCGCGCCGACGGGCGCAGGCGGAGCGACCGCGGGCGGCGCGGGCACGGGCGGAGCGACCGCGGGAACGGGCGGAGCGACCGCGGGAACGGGCGGAGCGACCGCGGGAACGGGCGGAGCGACCGCGGG
>CAIUAC010000675.1 GCA_903896985.1 uncultured Sandaracinus sp. | reverse complement strand
CGGACGGCACCCTCCGCGCCTGCGCCGTGCTCGCGCTCGGCCTCGTCCTCGCCGCGCTCTCGCCCGCCCGCGCGCTCTCGCCGCTCGTGCGCCTCGGCCGCGGCTCGCTCCTCGCGTACAGCCTGCACATCCCGGGCTGCTATGGCGCGCTCGCGCGTCCTCTCGCGCGGCGCTTCGATCTGCTCGGCGCGTCCGGCGTCCTCGCGCTGCTCGCGCTCGCGACCTACCTTGCGGTGTGGGCGCGCGACGCCGTGCGCGAGGCGCTGCGCGCGCGGCGGGCGCGCTGAACTCGCTTCGCCGTGCTCCTCGCGGATTGTCTCGCAGGCGGAACAGTCTCTTCGCGCGCGGCTGCCTGGCTCCGCCCAGCGCGGAGGCCTATCCAGTCTGCTTCCATTCAGTCGGCTCGACCGACACGGAGAAGATATGTCCGCCATCGACGACGTCGCCTGGAAGCTGCTCCTGACCGACGCGCGCACCCACGTTTCGTGGACGGCTCAGCCCGTCGAAGACGCGCTGCTGCGCCGCCTCTATGACTTGCTCCGCATGGGCCCGACGGCCCTCAACTGTCAGCCGGCGCGGATCGTGTTCGTCAAGAGCGCCGAGGCCAAGGCTCGCCTCGCGCCCGCGGTCGACGAGGGCAACCTCGAGAAGATGATGACGGCGCCCGCGACGGCGATCATCGCCTTCGACACCAGCTTCCACGAGCAGCTCGGGACGCTGGTGCCGCACTGGCCAGGCGCGGTGCAGGCGATCGGCGCGCTGCCGGCCGAGGTGCGCGAGGGCATGGCCCGCCTGAGCGCGACCCTGCAGGCGGGCTATCTGATCACCGCCGCGCGCGGCCTCGGCCTCGACTGCGGCCCGATGGGCGGCTTCAAGAGCGCGGTGCTCGACGCCGCGTTCTTCCCCGATGGGAAGTGGAAGTCGCTCCTGCTCGTCAACCTGGGGCACGGCGATGGCGCGAAGGTCCGCCCCCGCGCGCCGCGCCTCGCGTTCGACGAGGCGTGCCGCATCGAGTGAGCGTCGAGCGCAGCGCTCGATGGGCTCTGCGCGTCAGCGGCCTGCGTGCTAAGGCCGCCCGGTGACAGCCGAAGCGAGCTCGCCGTGGACGGTGCGGCGCATCGTCGCGTGGATGGCCGCGGACTTCGCAGCGCGCGGCATCGAGAGCGCGCGGCTCGACGCAGACCTGCTCGTCGGGCACGCGCTCGGGCTCGATCGCGTCGGGGTCTTTCTCGCGCTCGAGCGTGAGCTCACCGACGACGAACTGACGCGCGTGCGCGCGCTCGTGACGCGGCGCCGCGCGAGCGAGCCCGTCGCGTATCTCGTCGGCAAGAAGGAGTTCTTCGGGCTGACGTTCGTCGTCTCCCCCGCGGTGCTCGTGCCGCGCCCGGACACCGAGACGCTCGTCGAGCGCGCGCTCGCGCTCTTGCCGACAGATCCTGCGGCCCACGCGAGGTCGTTGGTGCTCGACCTCTGCACGGGCTCCGGCGCCATCGCCGTCGCGCTCGCGTCGGAGCGGGACGCGCTGCGCGTCGACGCGACGGATCTTTCGCCCGAAGCCCTCGCCATCGCGCGCGTCAACGTCGTCGCGCACTCGCTGTCCGAGCGCGTGCGGCTGTTTGTGGGGGACCTCTTCGCGGCGCTGCCTGAGCCGCGCAAGTACGCGCTCGTCTGCGCGAACCCGCCGTACATCCCGAAGCGCGACGCGCGCACGCTGCCGCGCGATGTGTTCGCGCACGAGCCGCACCTCGCGCTCTTCGGCGGCATCGATGGGCTCGAGGTCGTGCGGCGGCTCGTCGCGGAGGCGCCCGCGTGGCTCGCTCCGGGCGGCACGCTGCTGGTCGAGATCGGCGCTGGGCAAGCCGCTGATGTGCTCGCGCTCGCGCGGGGCGACAGGCGCTATGCCGACGCGCGGATGCACGACGATCTGGGCGGAGTCGCGCGGGTGCTCGAGGCTCGGACCGCGGGGGGCGCGCGGCGTGAGGCGGTGTCGGAGGAGCGCGTCGTCTTGCGCGACGAGCCCGCGCCCATCGACCACACGGCGCTCCTCGGCGAGCGTGTCGTCGTGCTCGACGCCGAGCCGCGTGACGAGCTTCCGGATGACGCCCCGCGGGGCAACGACCGCTCGTGAAATTCATCGCAGCGGGCGCGCGAGCACCCTGCTAGCATCCGCGCCTGAAATGGACAGCGCGCGCCGCCCAGTCTGGGTCCTCGTGGCCTTTCTCGCGACCTTCTGCCTCGGCGCGAGCTGCGGGGGCAAGACCGAGCAGGTCACTCCGGGTCACCCGCCTCCCGCCCCCCGTCAGCGCGTCGAGTCGATCCCGGCGGTCGACCTCTCGGACCTGACCGCCCCGGAGAAGCGCGTCTTCGCAGACCTGACGAACGACCTGCTCTCGCCGTGCGGCGAGCCTGTCAGCGTCGCGCGCTGCGCCACGGACTCGGCGAGCCACTGCAATCAGTGCGTGCCCGCAGCGCGTTACCTCGCGCGCCTCGTCACCGATGGCTTCGAGCGCGCCGAGATCGAGGAGCACTTCACCGCGCGCTACGGCCGCGAGACGAAGTACGAGATCGGCGTCGAGGGG
>CAIUAC010000674.1 GCA_903896985.1 uncultured Sandaracinus sp. | reverse complement strand
CCGTCGCCCGTCTCTGCGCCGCCGCCTCGACCGCCGTCGCCGTCTTGCCCGCCGCCGCCGCTGCCGCCGTCTCCGCCCTGCTGACCACCGCCCCCGGCGTCCCCGTGGTCGCCGTCTCTGCCGTGGCTGCCCGCGTCGGGTGGGACGGTGTTCGGTGGCTCGCCCGGCGGGTTGATCAGGCCGAGGTCGCCGGCATCGCTCGGCGGCTTCGGCAGGTCCGCGACGTTGAGCGTCGAGACCGCGATCAGCGCCAGCAGTGGCAGGGCCAGCAGCGACGCGAGCGACGGCTCGCCCTCGCTCTCCGCGACGAGCAGCACCGCGAGCAGCACCACGGCGCCGCCGCCGATGCTGAGCAGCACGTTCGCCGGATCGAGCCCGAGCTGCCACGCCCAGTCGCTCAGCCACATCGGGCGCGCGAGCACGCCGTCGCGGTGCGCGGCGAGCGACGCGGCGAGCGTCGCGACGACGACGACGAGCTCGATCGCCAGCGCCGTCTTGTGCCGCAGCACGAGCGCGCGCAGCCCGGCCACGAGCGACAGCGTGCCGAGCCCATACCGCAAGAGCCCCGCGACGCGGAGCGCCCCGCCCGGGCCCAACAGCGACGGCACCAGCTCAGTGCGGAGCGCGAGCCCCGAGACGCCCGCAGCGAGCAGCAGACCGCCCGCGCATGCGCCGAGCACCACGGGCAGCCGCCACTTCGACCGGCCGAGCCACTCGCCGAGCAGCACTCCGCCGAGCGCGCCGAGCACCGCGGCGACGACGCCCTCCGTCAGCGCGACGCCCGCCGTCACCGCGAGCGCCGCGAGCGACATCGCGAGCATTCGCAGCGGGTGGCGCGAGGTGCGCACCATGCGGCCGAGCCAGCTCAGCTTGTTCATCGCGTGCCCCCCGCAGACTTCGCGAGGCTCCCCGTCGCGACGGCGTTGGCGACCGCCTGCCGGTACGCGCCGTCGAAGCAGCGCCCCGCGCGCCGGTCGATGATCAGCACCTTCGCGCGGGCCGAGGCGAGCGCGTCGACGACCTGCGCCAGCTCGTCGCTGCGAGGCACACCGCCTCCCGGCACGCTCACGTCCCGGCGCCGCTCGAAGAAGCGCGTGAAGCGCTGCTTCTTGGGCTCCGCTTGCACGCCGTCCGTGCATACGATGAACTCCACCGGCGAGCTTCGACCCTGCGTCGCGCGCGCCTTCGCCGCCGCGACGACCTTCGCCAGCCACGGCCCGGGCTTGCCCGGGACGAAGACGACCGCGCGCCCGTTCGAGCCCGGCACGGCCGTGCGCAGAAAGCGCGCGAGCCCCTCGCCGCCGTCGTCGGCGCTCGCCTCAGCCGAGCGCGCGAGCAGCTCGATCGCCGCCGTCTTCGAGCGCGCGTTCTCCGGCGAGCCATCCGTGCCGAGCACCCACTCGTTGCCGAGGGCCCCGGTGTCGACGGCGACCCGCGCCGCGCCCGCCGCCGGCTCGTCGCCGTCCCCGGAGACGAGGTACGCGACGGTCTGCCGCACCGGGCTGATCGCGCGCTCGGGCGTGCGCACGACGAGCTGCCGCGAGCGGGCGAAGACCTTCCACAGCACGAAGCGGATCGGGTCGCCGGGGTTGTAGTTGCGCATATCCATGCGCTCGCCGTCCTGCGGACCTTCCGGGTGCGTGATGTCCGAGCCGCCCGACATCGAGCGCACGACGTGCATCGACTTGAGCGAGCCCATCGACGGGATGAACCGCACGTCGCGCTTCTCCCGCACGTGAAACGCCACCTTGGCGAGCCCGAAGACGTCGCTCACCACGATGCGGCGCACGATCTCCTCGCGCAGCCCGCGGCGCGACGGCGTGATCTCCTCGTGGACGCGCCCCTTCACCTTGCGGACGCCGACCTCGATGTCCGGCATCAGCCACGTCCACGACAGCTGCACGAACGGCACCCACCAGAGGCTCGGCAGAGAGAAGCTCGTCCGCGTGCCGTGCCCGCACTCCAGCCGCAGCGCGTCCCCGTCGGCGGGCGGGTGTCGGCGCAGCCAGAAGTAGAGCGCCGCGCCGGTGCTCGCGGTGAACAGCAGCGAGAGCAACGTCAGCACGCAGCCGACGCCGCCGATGACCAGCAGCAGGAGGTCGACGCGCTTGATCCCGAGCCGCACGAGCGCCCAGGTAGAGCCCGAGGCGACCAGCAGCCCGAGCCAGGTCAGCGGCCACACATCGCGCACGCGGCGCGCGAGGCTGAGCCCCTGACGCCCCCAGCGCTTCAGCCGTCCGCCGCTCGGCGTCTCGCTCACGGGCGCGGTCTCGCTCACTTCGGGGTGCTCGTCAAAGGCCGCACCCACCCGTGCGGGTCGAGGGGTAGAAGGGCGGCGGCGCGACCTGGATGTGCGGCACCGGCGGCGGCTCGAGGCAGCCGACGCGCCGGAACACCGTCGGGTCGTTGACCGAGCGGCCGCCGTCGTTGTTGACCGATTGGAACTCTTGGATCGTCGGATCGATCTGCCCGGAGAAGTGATCGAGGTTGTAGCTGCCGAGCCCCGGCGAGTTGCCGCAGAAGCTGTCCTTCACGCGCCACGACGTGCCCCAGAAGTGCACGAGGCCGTTCACCTCGGTGCCCTCCGCCGGCATGAAGACCGTCCAATGGTCGAGCCCCGAGCGGCACGCGGGCGGCTCCGCCTCTTGCGTCGTGCCGTTCCACGAGTGCGACTCGATCTCGCCGACCAGGTCCGGCGAGCCTGCAGCCTTTCGCCGGATGCGCAGGGTGAACATGTACCAGTCTTGGTAGTCCGGGTTGTAGGTGTGCGAGAGCCACACGCCTTCGACGCCGTCCGTGCAGGTGGCCGGAGGCGGTAGCCGCGCGCGCTGCTCTTCGATCGTCGCGCGCCCGATCCCCGGGAACAGCACCACGGCCGCGAGCGCTGCCGCGACGAGCGAGAGGATCGCTCGGCGACGAGGGCGGGTGCGCCGCGGGGCGGCAGGTTCGGGACCGAGCACGGGCGGATGATAGCGCGTCACGGCGGGCACGGTTCGCAGCATTGAACGATGGCCGACAACGCGTTCTTCCCTCGGTTCCGTAGAATGCCGCAGACGCTCCCGGCGTCAGGTGACCTTCTCCGCGTACGTCATCACGAGGTACAACACCGCCTCGACCGTGCCCGCGTTGCGGTACGAGTGCACGACGTCCGCTTCGAAGAGGATCGCGTCCCCGGCGGCGAGCGAGTGCTCCTCGTCGACGATCGTGATCTCGACCGCGCCCTGCGAGAGCACGAGGTTCTCGACGGTGCCGGGCGGGTGCGGCTCGGCGTCCTCCGTCGTGCCGGGGGCGAGGCGCAGCTCGTAGAGCTCCACGTTGCGGGGGGCGTCGAACGGGAAGAGCGCGCGCGACACGAAGCGCCCGTCCGCCGAGGTCAGCCGCTTGGCGGTGTTCGCCCGCAGCACGTGGGTCGTGCCCGCGCCGCGGTGCGTGATCAGCGTCGAGAACGGCACGCCGAGGGCGCGCGCGATCTTCCAGAGCACGTTGATCGTGGGCGTGCTCTGTCCGAGCTCGACCTGCCCGAGCATCGCGCGGCTGACGCCCGACGCCTTCGCGAGCCGCTCGAGCGAGAGCCCGCGTTGCGTGCGCAGGCGGCGCAGGTTCTCTCCGACGACGGGCGTCAGATCCTGCGAAGCGCCCCCCGGCGCGACCTCCCCCGCGGCAGGTTGCTCCTCGGGGACGGCGGGCGGTGGCGCAGCGGCGGGCCTCGGCGCGCTCGGCAGGACCGTGGGCCCCGGCTTCTGCGTGGACTTCGGCTGCGCCTTCGGCGTGGACTTCGGCGTGGAGGGCGTGGCGGGGCGCTTCGGCGGCATGAGAGCGACGTTGTCCGTCGTTTCGCCGGTGAGGGTCAAGGGGGAGGGCGCCTGACGCCCTGGTGCACCTCGCCATCGCAGGCTCCTGTACGCTTGACGTACGACGTCGGGCCGGTGCCCTTCTCGTCCCTGATCGAGTCCCTTCGCTGCAAGGAGACGGCAGCCGCAATGAGCGCCAACGCGCCCGCTGGCGTGCTGCACGTTCCCGCCAATCGCATCAGCGGCGTCGTCGCTGGCGAGCGGCGCATGACGGCCGATGCGGCGCCGCGGCTCGCGCGCCGATCCTCGAATTTCAGCCGGTTTTCGTGAACTTGACCGTCCGACCGCGGTTCCCGCGGATGCTTTTCACCAACCTCGCCGTCCGACCGCGGTTCCCGCGGATGCTTTTCACCAACCTCGCCGTCCGACCGCGGTTCCCGCGGATGCTTTTCACCAACCTCGCCGTCCGACCGCGGT
>CAIUAC010000673.1 GCA_903896985.1 uncultured Sandaracinus sp. | reverse complement strand
GGGTCAGCGGTCGGCGCGTCCTCGCGGCCATCGCCCGCCGCGACGTCGGCGGTGCAGTCTCGGCCGGGCGCCTCACAGCGGAGCGGCGCGAGCGGCGTTTTCGCGGCGAAGTACGAGCCCCCCGCGCGGACGATGCGCCGCCCCTCGCGGCGCGGCACGGTCAGCAGTCGAACGCTCCGCACGACGTGCGTCTCGGCCGCCTCGTCGCGCATCACGATGGACACGTGCCCGTTCACGCTGCGCGCGGTGCGGAGCGCGTCGACGTCGGTCTCCTCGAACGCCGCCGCGAACGCGCCCGAGAAGCCCTCCGCCTGCAGCGCGAGGCCGGCGCCGTCGTCCGCGTAGAACGTCGGGCACGAGCCGTAGCAAGACTTCGGGCTGATCGCGCAGGCGACGTTGACGACCAGAGAAAGCGCGGTGACGACACCGAGCACCGCGGCGCCGGCGTTCATCACGGAGCGCGGGCGGTTCGTCTCGAGGAGCGCGACGCCGTCGAGCGCGATCGCCTGCACGCCCTCGCCGAGCACGCGTCGCCGCGCGTCGTAGCGCACGCCCACGCCCGAGACCGTCCGCGGCGCGTCGAGCACATGCCAGTCGCTGAGCACGTAGAGCCCGCCGTCGGCCATATGCACCTTGAGGAACGGCGCGCTCGTATCCAGCGGCGCTCGATCCTGCGGCCCGCGGAGCTCCGCTTGCCACTCGGTGTGCGAGCACGCCGCGAGCACCGCCAGCAGCACGACGCACGCGCGCGCGCGAGATGATTCCCCCATGTCCGCACCGTACACGGGATCGGGCGCTGGGGGCGACGTGCACCGCGCCTCGACCGAACCCGCCTACGGACCGCGGACGTGCCGTTCGGCCGTCGCCTGCTAGTGTGTTCGCCCGTGCCGGACGCCCCGCTGTTACCGCCGAAGCACGACGTCGCCCGTGCCCTGCTCGTCAGGGGCAGCGTCTTCGTGCACCTCGACCCACGCCAGGCTTCGGTCCGCGTGCCGGACCACCTGCGCAAGCAGGCTCAGCTCGTGCTGCAGGTCGGGCTCGATATGCCGATCGCGATCCCCGATCTGCGGCTGACGAGCGAGGGCGTGCACGCGACCCTCTCGTTTCAGCGGACGCCCTTCCCTTGCTGGATCCCCTGGACGGCCGTCTTCGCCCTCCTCGACGAGCGCGGCAAGGGGATGCTCTGGCCCGAGGACCTGCCCGCCGAGATCGCGGCGGAGGTGTCGTCCGAGATGGAGCGCGGCGGAGCGAAGCCGCCCACTTCCCGAGACGAGCCCTCCACCCGCCCTCGCCCCCGCGTCCGCCGTCGCCCAGACGCGAGCAGCCCCGCGGCTCAGCCCGCCGCGCTCCCGGAGCAGCCCCGCCCGCTCGCCGCCAAGAGCCGCTCTCGGACGGCGCAGGCGAAGGCGCCGCCGGTCGAAGCCCCCGCGCCGCCCGTCTTCGGGCTGCGCGCGGTGCCCGGAGGCGGGAGCGGTCAGCCCTCCGCCAAGCCCCGCACCGGCGAGCGTCCTTCGTATCTGCGCGTCGTGAAGTAGCTCGCCGCCGCGGCCGTGGCGGCGCGCCCCGCGCTACTCGCAGGTCCCGCTGAGGCTGCTCTGGATCGCGCCGAGCACCGCCGTGATGGGCGCCGCGAAGCTCTCCTGGCAGATCGACTGCACGACCGTGTGCGCGCCGCGCGCCGCGAGGTCGCTCGCCGTGCCGACGATGCGGCGGGGCGGGAAGGCGACGCCGCGCCCGGGCACGTTGCACGAGGCGACGAGCCGCGCGCCGGTCGTGCCGGGTGCGGTGTCGATCGTCTCGACCATGCGCGGGTCGGCGAGCATCGCGTCGTACGAGGCGCCAGCGAGGTCCACCGGGATGCCGACGATCGGCGCGAAGACGACGAGGCTCGGGTCCGACTTGAGCGCGAGCAGGCCGTCGACGTAGCGGGCGATGGGCTGCTGCGCCTCCTTGTAGAGGTAGCAGCGCAGGTTGAGGTCGCCGGTGTACGTCGAGGACGTCAGGTCGAAGATCGCCTCGGAGCCGGGCGTGATCGAGCAGTCCTCTTCGTCGGTGATCGTGACCACGGCGAGCGCCGCGTCGGGGCGGAGGAAGCCCGCGTTCTCGGTGTCGCCGTGCCCGCGCGTCCCGGCGGTGAAGGTCGTCGCGGAGGTCGACGGCGTGACCGCCTTCAGCCCCGCCTCGAGCTGTTGCTCGAAGCCGCAGCCCGACGTGCCCGCGGCCGCGAGGCAGCCGAAGTCGGCGGCGAGCTGATCTGGCGTCGAGCCGTCTCCCGGCGCGTACGCGAGGAAGCTCGGGTAGCTCGGGGCGCAGCCCATCAGCGAGGTGCTGCCCACGGTGCGCAGCACGCCGTCGTCGCCGAACATCGGCGAGGCGGTGCACGTCGGGATGGCGTAGCCGCCGACGCCCATGTCGACGGTGACGACGCCGACGTGCAGGTCCGCGACCGCCGGGAAGTCCTGCACGCCGTCCTCGTTCGCGTCGCCGGTGACGACCGCGCGCACGAGCCGCGGCAGCTGCTCCGCGAGGGAGGCCTGCTCCTCGCTCATCGAGCCGGAGTTGTCGACGACGAACAGCATATCGAGCTGACCCGCGGCGCGGCGGCAGCAGTTGCCGTCGGTGCAGCCCGAGGTCGTCCCGACGAAGCCCTGGCTGAAGTGCGTGATCTCGGCGCGCGCGTGGAAGTCCGCGGTGACCGTCGGGAGCGCCGTGTAGGCGCCGCTGCCCGGCTGCGTCCAGAAGATCGTCGCGACCTCGCCGTCGCCGCTGAACGGCAGATCGAGGCGCACCGGCGCCGCGAACGTGAGCCCCGCGGGCTCGAAGTGATAGACGGGCGAGAACGAGCGGAAGCCCGCCGGCGCGCTGACGCCCGGGTCGGCCTCGATGCGGATCGTGATGGGCGTCGCCGTCGCGACCGCGCCCGCCGGGACCGTCATCACGAGGTCGCCGAGCCGAAGCTCACCGCCGGCCGCGCCGATCATCTCCGTCGCCTCCGTCCCCGTCGGCGGCTGCACCGGCGCCTCCGCGTCGACGGGCGGGTCGAGCACCACCGACTGCGTGCAGCCGAGCAGCGCCGCCCCCGTGATCCACAAAGCGGCCATCGCCCGTGTGAAGCCGCTCGCTGCCTGTCTCGTCTGCCGTGCGCTCGAGTGTGTCGCCATCGTGCCCTCCAGGGTGTCCCCTCTGCGTCGTCCGCGGGGGGACGAAATTCCGAAGTGCTGCGACTGGCTACTGCGTAAGCCAGCAAGAATCGCCAGCCCTGGCGACTGTTGTCGCCATCGCCCACCCCAAGACCGACCAAGGTTGAGGGATTTCGTAATCATTTCGAGCGCGGAGTCCCTGGCACGCCGCCTGCTGTATCCGCCGCCCATGACGCGCACCCGACTCGCCCTGCTGCTCTCCCTGGCCGCCGCGCTTGCTCTTCCCGCCTGCGCCAACGACGACTTCCCGAACGCGCCCGCGCCGAACCTCGACGGCGAAGAGCCGCTCTCGCCCCTCGACTCGCTGGTCGCCGGCGCGCCCTCGAACGACACGCTGCCCGAAGAGGGCAAGGCCGACGCCGTCTACCCGCACCAGTTCGACCTCGTCGCGTCGCAGTCGCCCGTGCGCAACCAGCGCAGCCGCGGCGTCTGCTCGATCTTCTCGACCGTCGCGCTGATGGAGAACCTCTACATCACCGAGGGCACGGTCACGAACCCCGACTTCAGCGAGCAGTTCCTGCAGTGGTCCACGAAGGCCGAGGCGGGCTCGTTCACGACGACCGAGGGCTCGAGCGCAGAGAAGAACCTCGACGCCATCCACCGCTTCGGCATCGTCGCCGAGAGCGCGTGGGGCTACGAGCCGACCAAGTGGACGACCGCGAACGACGCCGCGTGCACGGGCACGACGATGCCGGTTCGTTGCTACACCAACGGTGAGCCGCCCGCCGCCGCGCGCGCCGCGCTGCGCTACGACCTGCCCGTCGGCCGCTGGCTCAACTCGCGCACGGCGAGCATCAAGGCGCATATGTCGACCAAGCACACCGCGGTCGTCGTCGGCGGCACCTTCTTCTACCAGGCGTGGAACCACGGCGCGTCGGGCCTGCCCGTCAGCTCCGCCTACAAGCGCAAGGGCTACGTCCTCTACCCGAGCGACGAGGACAAGACCGACAGCCGCGCGCACCCCGCGGGCCACTCGGTCCTGCTCGTCGGCTGGGACGACGACCTCACCGTGCAGCGCCTCGACGCGCACGGTCAGCCGATGGTGGACGCGTCGGGCCGCCCCGTGACGGAGAAGGGCTTCTTCCTCTTCAAGAACAGCTGGGGCACGGGCAGCTTCGGCGTCGAGAACCCGAAGGGCGACGGCTACGGCTGGATCTCGTACCACTACGTCCAGGAGTTCCTGACTGCGTATGTCAGCGACCTGCCGACCCTCGCGACGCCCGCCGAGAACTGCACGAACACGCTCGACGACGACCACGACGGCAACGCTGACTGCGCCGACAGCGAGTGCGCCTCCGCCCCGGCGTGCGCGCCCGTCTCGACGACCACGACCCACGCGAGCACGACCAGCGTCGCCATCCCCGACAACACCGCGGCGGGCGTCCGCAGCACGCTCGTCGTCGCCCCCGGCGGCACGCTGAGCGGCGTCACCGTCGACGTCGACGTCACGCACACCTACCGCGGCGACCTCCTCGTCAAGCTCGTGCACCCGAGCGGTCGCGAGGTCGTGCTCCTCGACCATCAGGGCGCGGGCGACGACAACGTCCGGCAGTCCTTCACGGTGACGACGCTCAACGGTCTCGCCGCCGCCGGCACCTGGACGCTCTTCATCGCCGACACCGCGCGCGCCGACACTGGCACGCTGAACTCCTGGCGCCTGACCGTCGCGCGGTAGTAAAGGGGCGCGATGCCCTCGCTCTCTTACACCAGCGTCT